>VBKW01000140.1 GCA_005879405.1 Deltaproteobacteria bacterium | reverse complement strand
AGTTTCTGGTGGTGCTGGTGAAGAACAAAGGCGCTCCCGTTCTCGTTCCGGTGCCATGACTCCTCACGATCTGACGCGCCCTGCGATGCGGGGATCCGGCACGATCCATATGACGGCGACGAGCGCATAGATCAGGTCGGCGAGCTGCGGCGACCCGAGCACCATGATCGTGATGATGATCGCGATCACCCCGTCGCTGAACGCTTCCATCCGTCCGGTGCCCATGTCTCCCTCACTACGGGCGGCGTCGACGCGTGGTAAACGATCCCATGGCTGCGACGGCGCGCCCGCGGATCGTTGTGCTCGGCGCCGGCTTCGCCGGGCTGCGTGCCATCCGCATCCTCTCCCGTGGCGGACAGCGCGTGCTGTGGGTCGACGGCCGCAACTACCACACCTTTCTCCCGCTGCTCTACCAGGTGGCCACCGCCGGGCTGGAACCGCAGGCCATCGCCTACCCGACGCGGAGCTTCCTGCGGCGGCGCCCCGGCGTCGACTTCCGCCTCGCCCGCATCGTGGGGGGCGATGCCGGCGCCCGGACGCTCCTCACCGGCGACGGCGAGCAGATCGCGTACGAGTACCTCCTGGTGGCCACCGGCGGTGCCGCCGCCGACTTCGGCATCCCCGGTGTGCGCGCCCACGCCTTCAACCTCTACGACGTCGAAGACGCGCGGGCACTCCGCAATCATGCCCTCGAGCTGCTGGAGCGCGCCGCCGTCACGCCGGACTCGCCCGCGCGCCGCGCGCTGCTCACCTTCGTCATCGTGGGCGGAGGCCCCACCGGGGTGGAGACGGCAGGAGCGCTGGCCGAGTTCCGGCGCCACGTGGTGCCGAGCGACTATCCCAGCATTCCGCCCGAGCAGCTGCGCATCGTGCTCGTCGAGGCCCGCGACGCGGTGCTCGGTACCTTCGCGTCATCACTCCAGCTGCGGGCGCGGCGTGACCTCGAGCACTTCGGCATCGAGATCCGGCTCGGCGCCTCGGTCGCGCGCGTGGGGCCCGAGGGCGTCGATCTGGCCGGCGGCGAGCACCTGGCGGCCGGCACGGTGGTGTGGGCCGCGGGCATCCGCGCAGCGGACGTCGCTGGACGCCTCGGCCTGCCCACCGGTCGCAGCGGCCGCATCCGCGTGGCGTCCACCCTCGAGGTCGTCGATCACCCGGGCGTGTTTGCGGCCGGCGACGTCGCCCTGGTCGAGGGCGCGGAGGGCCTGCCGCAGGTGGCGCAGGTCGCGATCCAGGGCGGCTCGCACGCCGCCGAGAACATCCTGCGCGCGATCGCGGGCCGGCCGCTCGAGTCGTTTCGCTATCGCGACAAGGGCGCGATGGCCACGATCGGGCGCAGCCGGGCGATCGCCGAGATCGGCCGGCTGCGGTTGAGCGGCCCGCTCGCCTGGTGGGCATGGCTGCTGCTCCACCTCGTCATGCTGATCGGGTTCCGTAACCGCCTCGTCGTGCTGATCGACTGGGCCTGGAACTACGTCACGTACGATCGGGGCCTGCGAGCGATCATCGGGCCCGATCGCGCCGCCGGCGAGAATTACGCGTCTTGGGAGACGCGATGATCATCGATCGCCTGTCTTGGGGGGCTGACGGCGGATTGGACCTCGTCGGCACAATTCGATTGACCCTCGGAGGCCGGCAGGCGTAGCACGGCGGCATCGTGGGCCGGATCGTCACGGCTGTTCTCTTTGCGGTGCTCACCATGCCGGCGCCCGGCGGCGCGTCCGAGGGCGATCGCGATCCGAGCTTCGGCACCGGCGGCGCGGTGATCACGCAGGTCGGCACGGGCTCGTCGGGGGGAAACGCGGTCGCGGTGCAGGCAGATCGAAAGATCGTCGCCGCGGGGGCGGCCTACAACGGGAGCTCGGGGTTCGCGCTCGTCCGCTACGCCGTCAACGGTGCCCTCGACGCGGCTTTCGGCAACGGCGGCACGGTGATCACGCCGATCGGTACGGCCGCAGGTGCAATAGCGGTCGTGATTCAGAACGACGGGAAGTCGCTGGTCGGCCGTGCTGGAAGATGACCAGCAACGGCTTCGTGTATCTCGACCCGGACGGAACCGACAGCGGCATCCGATCGCTACGGCTCCGCGCCGGCGCGGACGGCGGGTCGAAGGTCGTGTTCAAGGCCAAAGGCCCGAACGTCTCGCCGCCGTACCATCTCGAATTCATCCCCGTGCCGATCACGGTTCAGCTTCAGAGCACGACCGGCGCATGCTGGCAGGCGGTTCACACGGCTGCCGGGTCCGTTCGTTCACAACCCGGCACCCACCGCATCAGGGGCGACTGAGTTTCGTTTCCGCGGCAGTCCGGACCACCGCCATGCGACGACGGTGGTGGGTCGCACGCCCGGGTCTACGATGCCGGGGGAATCACCAAATCTGAATACGAACGTAAGCGGCGCGAACTGATCGACTCAATGTAGCCACACGTGAGAGTCGGTACCAGGCGCACCCTGTTCACCGGCGTACTGAGGTGGCCTCGCAGCATTACCGCCCGCCGTCTCCGCGATCTTCGGCGGTTCGTTCGCTGAGGTCGGCTCAGTCTGCTCCGGCTCCGCGCTCTTAATCAGCGGTTCGGGAGTTCGATTCTCCGCCGGCCCACTTTCTGGATCAACGACTTGCGCGGCACTCGCGCCGCTCCCACCGCTGAAAGTCACCAGTCGGTCACCATCGTGCGTCGCGGGGTCGCAACCCCAGCATCGCCAGGATACGATACCGATTCCATCCGAGGAGGTCGTCACGGCAACTACCAGGGATGTAAGCAAAGTGAATTGGGTCACGACGTTGTTCTTGCTCTCGACGCCGCTCGTCGCGGTCGTCTGGGGCGTCGCCCACATCCGCAGCGTCGGCGTATCTCCCGTCGAGATCGCGGCCTTCGCCCTTTACGTCTGCGCAACCGGCTTCAGCATCACCATCGGGTATCATCGGCTCTTTGCGCACCGCTCGTACGAGTGCTCGCGTATCGTGAAGATCCTGTATCTGCTCTTCGGCGCGGCGGCGTTCCAGCACTCCGTCATTTCCTGGTGCTCCGACCATCGCCGCCATCACAAACACATCGACGAGGACGACGACCCGTACAACATCCAGCGCGGCTTCCTCTGGGCCCACATCGGTTGGTTGCTGGTGATGGAGCACAAAGAGAAGGAAGACCACTCGAACGTCCACGACTTGATGGCCGATCCCTGGATACGTTTCCAGCATCGCTTCTACGTCCCGCTTGCGGTGCTGATGGGATTTGGCGTGCCGTTCGTGTTCGGCTGGGCCGTCGGCAACCCGTGGGGATGCGTGCTGTGGGCGGGCATCTTCCGCGTCGTGCTGGTGCACCATTCGACGTTTCTCGTGAACTCCCTCGCGCACACACTTGGTCGCCGTCCCTACACGCTCGCCGTGTCGGCGCGTGACAGCGCGGTCACGGCGCTGCTCACCTTCGGCGAGGGGTACCACAACTTCCATCACCGCTTCGCCGCGGACTACCGCAACGGGGTCGCGCGGGCAGCGTGGGATCCGAGCAAATGGCTGATCGGCACGCTCGAGCGTCTCGGCCTGGCGTGGAACCTGCGACGCGTGCCCCGGGAGCGGATCGTCGCTGCCCAGCTCGCCTGCGACTCGGAGCGCCTGATCGCCCGCGTCGCCGGACGCTCCGAGAACACGAGAAACTTCCTGCGCGAGCGCCTCATCGAGGTGTCGGCGCGCGTTGAGCGCGCCGCATCGCGGCTCGGAACCGTCGAACGCGAGTTCGCATCGGCACGCGTGCAATGGGGCCGCAGCCGCCGCGCTCGCGTGAAGCAACTCCGGGCCGAGCTGCGGAGCTCGCGGCTCGAGATGCGCGCCGCTCGTCTCCGTTGGCGTACCGTGCTCGCCGGTCTGCTGAGCGGCTCGACCGCGCTCCCGGCGTAACAGCCGCGCCGAGGAGGAGCGGAGGCGTGAGAAGCAAGCGAGGCGTACAGACGCGCGTATGAGGATTCGGGTCGCGTCTGCGACGAGGTGCCGTCCTTCCAGCCGGGGACCTGACACGACTCGTCACGTGCTTGTTGCGATCCTCATCGCGATGTTGCTGGTCGTTCCCACGTCGGCACGTGCCGACTCAGTGCCGGACGCGATCCGGGCTGTTGTCGCACTCGGGCGGCTCGACGGCCTCCGCGCGCCGGACTTCACGCGCGATCGGTCCCTCGTCGATGCGTCATACGCGGCCAAAGGCTACGCGCCGTTCTGGCTCGATCGCCACGCGGAGCCATCGTCCTCAGCGCGTGACGCGATCGCGGTGCTTCAAAGCGTCGAGATCCATGGGCTCGAGCTGCGCGACTATGACGGGGCGACCCTGGCCGAGTGGGGACGGCACCTCGCGGACGGACAACATTCCACAATCGAGCTCGCCCGCTTCGACGTTGCGCTCACGGTAGCGGCCGTCCGGCTCCTCTCGGATCTCCATGTCGGACGCGTGGACCCCGACCCGCTCGGGTACCACTTCGATCTCGCCGCCAAACGGGGGGAGCTGCCGGCGCTCATCAGTGACGCGGTCGTCAGCGGCCGTCTCGCCGACGGCGTCGCACGGGCGGTGCCGCAGCTCGCGGAGACTCGCGCGCTCGAGGAGGAGCTCGCCCACTACCACCGCCTGGCGGCCGACGCGACACTTGTGCCCCCCGTCATTGTGCCGCCGGTCCGCCGCGGGGACCGCCTGCGCGTCGCGCCGCAGCTCGAGCGCTGGCTCGTCGCGCTCGGAGATCTCGCGCCGGAAGCAGTGCGCGTCGGCCGGCCACGGACGGACCGGAAACGGGTTGGGCGCGAGCCCACGTACGACGGCGAGCTCGTGGCGGCGGTCCAACGGTTCCAATCGCGGCATGGGCTCGGGCCGGACGGTGTTATCGGCGAGGACACCGCAGACGCGCTCGCTGTGCCGCTGGACGTGCGTGCGAAGCAGATCGCGCTCGCGCTCGAGCGTCTGCGGTGGCTGCCGGCGTTGCCGCCCGGCCGTGCGCTCGTCGTCAACGTGCCGGCGTTCGAGCTCAGCGTGTTCGACGATTACGGTTCGGGCAGGCCGCCCGTCATGGCGATGTCGGTTGTCGTCGGACGCGCCGATCTTACCCAGACCCCTTTCTTCGTCGCGACGCTCACGACGATCACCTTCGCGCCATACTGGCGGGTGCCGCCGAGCATCGTCCGCAAGGAGATCCTGCCGAAGGTGCGCGCGAACCCGGGCTATCTTGCCGGCGAGGACATGGAGATCGTGAGCAGCGGGCAGGTGCTCGCGCCGACGTCGGCCGCGCTCGCCCGGCTCGAGCACGGCGACGCGCGCGTGCGCCAGCGTCCTGGACCGAAGAACGCGCTCGGACGCGTCAAGTTCAATTTCCCCAATCCGTACGACGTCTACATGCACGACACACCGTCGACGCGGCTCTTCCGGAAGAGCCGCCGCGATTTCAGCCACGGCTGCATCCGCCTCGCCGACGCTGCGGGGCTCGCGCACTGGGTGCTCGAGGACGAAGGCTGGGATCCGGCGCGCGTCGACGCGATGCTCGCGGTTAGCCGCGAGTCGTCGGTGCCGGTGCGGCACGGGGTTTCGGTCATGGTGAACTACACGACGGCGGTAGGACGCCCCGACGGCACGGTTGCGTTCTACGACGACATCTACGGCCACGACGCCGAACTCGAGCGCGCGCTCGCGGCGCGGTGACGAACAGTGGCGCATCCCTCGTCGCTGATGCCGACGTGTCTACGAAACTGGGGCAAGCTCATCGTGGCCCTGGTGTTGAGCCTCTCTACGATCGCGAGCGTCACCTCGGCGGACAATTCGCAATTTCCTTTCGGATGCCCGGTGCGAGAAGGTTACGTCAATGTCACGGGCGGCAAGGTCTGGTACGAAATCGTCGGTGACGGCGAGGCGACGCCGCTGATCGTACTGCATGGCGGCCCAGGCTTTCCGCACGACTACCTGGAGCCGATCGGCGCGTTGTGTCGAGAGAGACCGGTGGTCTTCTACGACCAACTCGGCTCGGGAAAGTCGGATCACCCGAATGACACGTCCCTGTGGAACATCGACCGCTTCGTAAAGGAGCTCTCTGAGCTTCGAAGCGCGCTCGGCTTGAAGCGCGCGCATATACTCGGACAGTCGTGGGGCTCGATACTGCTGACCGACTATGCGCTCACGCAGCCCGACGGCGTCGTCAGTCTGATCTTCTCCAACCCGTTGTGCTCGTTCCCCGAATGGACGCGCGACGCGGCCACCTATCGCAAGGAACTTCCTGCAGCTACGCGCGACACTCTGGACCGTCACGAGGCCGCCGGATACACGCAGTGCCCCGAATACCAGGGCGCCGTCCTCGAGTATTACAAGCGGCATGTGTGCAGGCTTGCGGTGTGGCCCGACGCCGTCGAACGCGCGTTCGCCGGAGCCAATGGAGAGGTCTACGTCACGATGCAGGGACCCAATGAGTTCACCTGCACCGGAAACCTGAAAGACTGGGACCAGACCGCGCGCCTGAAGGAAATCAAATCTCCTGCCCTCTACATGGCTGGGCGCTTCGACGAGACCAGCCCTCGTGCGACCGCTTTGTGCCACAACGCGCTGCCCGGGTCGGAGATGGTGATCTTCGAAAAGAGTTCACACGTGCCATTCTTCGAGGAGCCGGAAAAATACCTGAAGGTGGTACGCGATTTCCTTCATCGCGCGGAGCATCGTGCGGCGGGACGTTGAGCCCTCCTTGGCGCAGCAGGCGGTGCGTGCAGCGGTGGAACTAGGTGCGTGACCCCGCTAGGGTTCCGCTTACCCTGATGCGGAGGCACACGTGATCGAATTCGACAAAGAGGCGCTGAAGCAGAGATACACCGCCGAGCGCGCCAAGCGTCTTCGTCCCGACGGCAACGACCAGTACCTCCAGATCGAGGGCCACCTCGATCACTACTTGGAAGACCCGTACATGCCGGTCGTCCCCCGAGAGTCGAAAACCGACCACGTGACAGTCGCGATCATCGGCGGCGGGTTCGCCGGCCTCGTGACCGGCGCGCGGCTGAAGGAGGCCGGTATCGCGGACGTTCGCATTATCGAGAAGGGCGGTGACTTCGGCGGCACGTGGTACTGGAACCGCTACCCGGGGGCGCAATGCGACACGACGTCCTTCATCTACATGCCGCTCCTCGAGGAGACCGGGCACGTACCCTCCGAGAAGTACGCGCACGGGCCGGAGATCCTCGAGCACAGTCGGCGGATCGGGCGACAGTTCGGACTCTACGAGAACGCGCTCTTCCACACGCGCGTGACGGCGCTCGAGTGGGATGAGCAGCGATCACGATGGACCGTCCGCACCGACCGCGGCGACGCATTCACGGCGCAGTTCGTCACGACCGGAACCGGACCGCTCCACGTGCCGAAGCTCCCGGGCATTTCAGGGATCGAGAGCTTTCGTGGTCACTCCTTTCACACGAGCCGGTGGGACTATGCTTATACGGGCGGTGATTCGACCGGCGCGCCGATGGAGAAGCTCAAGGACAAGCGCGTCGCGGTCATCGGCACCGGCGCCACCGCCGTGCAGTGCGTGCCCGAGCTCGCCCGCGCCTGCGCAAAGCTCTACGTCTTCCAGCGCACGCCGTCCTCCGTCGACGTGCGCGACAACCGGCCAACCGACCCGGAGTGGTTCACGGACATGGCGACGCCCGGGTGGCAGCAGCGCTGGCTCGAGAACTTCGCCGCCGTGCAGACGGGCATGCTCCCCGAGGAGGACTTGACCCGGGACGGCTGGACCGACATCGCGCGCCGGGTGCGGAGCAAGATCATGATGCTCCCGGCCGAGGAGTGGACGCCCGAAGGCATGCTGCGCGCGTTCGAGGACTCCGACTTCGAGAAGATGGAGGAGATCCGCGTGCGCGTCGACGCGATCGTCCGCGACCCGGCGACCGCGCAGAAGCTCAAGGCGTGGTATCGCCAGCTCTGTAAGCGCCCCTGCTTTCACGACGAGTACCTCCAATCGTTCAACCTACCGTCGACCGAGCTCGTCGACACCGACGGGAAGGGCGTCGAGCGCATCACCGAGACGGGTGTGGTCGCGAACGGCGTCGAGTACGAGGTCGACTGCATCGTCTACGCGTCGGGCTTCGAGGTCGGGACCGCGCACACGCGGCGCATGGGCTTCGACCCGGTCGGCCGCGGCGGCGTTCGACTCTCGGACTACTGGGCCGAGGGCATGCGCACCAAGCACGGCATGTTCGTCCACGGGTTTCCCAACCTCTTCATCGTGCAAGTGCAGCAGGGTGCGAACCTCATCTCGAACGTTCCACACAATCTCACCGAGGCCGGGAAGACGATCGCAATGATCCTCACGCATGCCGCCGACGCGGGTGCGACCGAGATCGAGGTCACGAAGAGGGCGGAGGACGATTGGATGGAGCTTCTGAACTCCGGCCCGGGCTCGTTCCTCGGCACGACCGACTGCACGCCCGGCTACTACAACGGTGAAGGCCAGCCGACGGTCCATGGCCGCGACTTCCTGCGCGGCTTTCCGTTCGGGGCGACGGCGTACTTCCAGTACGTCGACGGCTGGCGCAGGTCCGGGACGTTCGACGGACTCGACTTCCGCGGCGAACGCGATACCGAGCTTCGTCGACGTTCCGTCGTAAGCTGTCGCGCGTGATGGTGCCCTTGGCGCCTTCCGCGACCGTCGCGAATTTATGTCCGACGAAGCCGAGGATCGTGCCGCAGATGAGAAGATGAACGGCAGCCGCCCTTCAGGATGTTCCGGTTCAGTGTGATGCTGTCGAAATCGTAAGGGAGGCTGACGGCGGTCGCGTCCATCCTCGGATCCTCGAGGATCTATGGTAGCGACAAGATGAGACGCTCGCGACGACCAAAACGCCAGCCTCTCCCGATGCGCGGAGCGTGACTAGCGCCGCCGCCGCGGGCGCGCGCGGCGGGACGGCGCCGCGTCGTGCGTCGGCGTCGCCCATCGGCCCGCTCGGTAGCGCGCGAGGTTCGCCTTCGTCTCCAAGTCGTTCCAGCAGTTGCGCTGCGCGCGGACGTACGCACGTAGGAAGCGGCCGAGCGGCATGTCGTAGGAGCGCAACGTCAGGTGCTTCGTCGCCGCGCTCGCGGCGCGGACGTTCGCGGCGAGCCTCTTCGCGAGCTCGAGTGCGACGGCCGCGAGGTCGCCGAGCGGCACGACGCGGCTCACGAGGCCGTGGCCCTCCGCGCGCGCGGCGTCCCACGTCTCGCCGAGGAGCATCATCTCCAGCGCTGCCCCCATGCCGATGACGCGCGGCAGGCGGTACGTTGCGAGCCCGGGAATGATGCCGTGGCGGACCGCGGAAAGGCCGAACGTCGCGTCGGCGGCGGCGACGCGGAGGTCGCAGCAGAGTGCGATCTGGAGCCCTCCACCGAGGCACGGCCCCTGGATCGCCGCGACCGTCGGCGCGGGGATCGCCTCGATCTTCGCGAGCGCGACGTCCCACCGGCGAAACCAATCGCCGCCGAGCCGGTCAGCGGCGAGCGCCGCGAGATCGATCCCGGCGCAGAACGCGCGGCCCTCGCCACTGACGACGACCGCGCGCGCGCCGCGGTCGCGGAGGGCATCCGCGGCGGCGCGGGCGAGGTCGTCGACCGAGTCGCCGTCGGTCGCATTCAGTTTCTCCGGCCGCGTAAGGATCAGCCGGCCGATGCCGTCCGCGCCGGCGGGCACGTACTGCGCGTGCGGTGCTCGCTTCGCGGTGGGCATCTCGACGCGCCTAGCACACCCCCGGGCGGAGCACACGACTAGTCGCGTCCCAGGCTAGTCGCGTCCCGATGCGACGGCGCTGCGTGAATGGCTCCGCTACACTTCGCTAATTCGAGACACGCGTCCGTCGGTGAGCTCGAGATCGGTGGCGGCGTGAGTATCGGACGTTACCGTCGGTCGTGCTTCACGATGCTTTCGCCAGGCTGCTGCCCTCGGCCTTCAACCGCGGCAGCACCTTCTCGGCGAAGAGCGTGATGTTCGCTTTCGCGGCCGCCGGCGCCATCGACCCGTAGCTGAAGATGCCGATGACGCCGGCACCGTCGATCCGGCGGTTGTTCTCGATCATCTGCTCGACGACTTGGTCGGGGGTGCCCCACACCTGGAGATCGGCGAGGAAGCGGCTGAAGCGGTCGCGGCCGTGCTTCTCGATGTTGCGTGCGAGGCCGGCGTAATACTCGTAGCCGGGGATGTCGGCGAGGTGCGCGTTGTCGAACTCGTAATGATCCATCGTCGACGCGCAGTAGCGGACGATGTGGCGCTCGAACATCTCGCGCGCCGTCTCCTCGTCCTCGTGGACGGCGGTGAAGCTCACGAGGAGCGGCTTCGGCGGGTCCTCGCCGTTCACCTCGCGGTAGATGCCGCGGTACTCGTCGAGGTCGCCGAGCGTCTTCTCCCACGGCTTCTGGGCGATGATCATGATGCCGACGCCGAGCTGCGCCATGATCCGCGACGACTCCGGCGACACCGACGACGCGTAGACGCGTCCCTTCCACGACCGGAACGGGCCGGGACGAATGGCGGCGCGCGGCTGCCGGTAGAGCTCGCCGTCGTACTCGATCCAGCCAGTCTCGAGCGCGCTCAGGATCGCCTCGCCATACTCGACGAAGCGCCGCCGCGACTCGCCCATCGCGGTGCGGAAGCCGCGGAACTCGGCGCGCGCGAGGCCGCGCCCGATGCCGAGGATCGCGCGGCCGCCCGACATGTGGTCGAGGACGGTGAAGTGCTCGGCGATGCGGACCGGGTCGTGCCACGGCAGCACCATCACCATCGTCCCGAGCTGTACACGGTGCGTGCGGCCGGCGAGGTACGTGAGGAGCTGCGCCGGGTCGGGGCACATCGTGTAGTCGGTGAAGTGGTGCTCCGCGGCCCAGACGGAATCGAAGCCGAGGGGCTCCGCGAGGTCGGCCATCGAGAGCTCGTGCGCGTAGACCTCCGCGTCGGTGCGCGCGTTGCCGAGGTTCTGAAAGAACGTGCCGCTGCCTACGTGCATGACGGAGCTCCCTTCGAGTTCGTGCCGAGGACCTCGTGCAGCGTGCGATGGAAGTGCGCGACGCCGGGCTCGTTCCGGCCGAGCACGAGAAACGGCACGGCGCCGGCGCGCAGGTTCGCCTGGATCTTCTCGCACGCGGCGAAGTCTTCAGTAGTCGTGACGTCGTCGATGAGATCGAGATTGCGCGTCCAGTAGTCGCGCTCGCGATCGCCCGTTGGCGCCTGCGGGGCATAGAGTGTGACGCGGACCTCGCACGCGTGCGGATCTGCAGGGTCGGGAAACGACTGGTACAGCTCGACGTGGTCCTGCTGGTAGATCAGCACCGCGTTCGGGAAGAGCTGGTAGAGCAGGGTCACGTGCGGCAACAGGCCGCCGCCGTCCTCGAGCGCGTCGAACGAGCGCCGGACGCCGACGATGCGACAGTTGCGGCCGAACGCGTCGAACGCCGACAGGTTGCCGTGGAAGATCGGCCGCAGCGTCTCCGCGTGCAGGAAGTGGAGGTGATACGCCTCCATGAACGAGTCGATCGTGAGCTTCCAGTTGGTCGCGAACCGATGCTCGCGACGCTCGATGCGGTGATAGGACGCGAGATCGAACCCGACGAGCTCCGCCTCGGCACCGCCCAGATCTGCCGCGCCCGTCGGTCCCGGCGTGAAGCCGACGTAGACGAGCCCGGCGTGCTCGGTCACGGACAGCCCTCGCAACCCGAGGTCCGTCGTCGCGACGTCGGAGAATCCCGCTCGGCCGGGCATCGAGGCGAGGCGTCCCTCGCGGTCGTAGCTCCACGCGTGGTACGGGCAGACGAGCACGCCGTCTGCATGGCCGTGACCGCTCGCCACCCGCATGCCGCGATGGCGACACGCGTTCACGAACGCCCGTAGCCTGCCGTCGGGCGCGCGCCACAGGACGGCCGATCGCCCGCACGCCTCGAAGCTGAACCAATCGCCGGGCGCCGGCGCGTCGGCGCTGAGCCCGGCGAGCACGGGACCCGTGGCAAAGAGGCGCTCGACCTCGCGCGCGAGCAGCGACGCGTCGGTGTAGTCGGCCGCGGGGAGCTGGTACGTCGCGGCCGCGAGGTCCGTCGAGCGCGCGTCGCGCAGTGCTTTGATGCGGGCGGTCAGACGCTCCTGCAGCGCGAGATCCATCGGCACGTTTCTAATCTCTGTTAGAAACCCGTGTCAATCCCTTCGGTAGATGGGCCCGAGGCGCTGATTGACGCCGGCTCTACGGATCTAATACCCATTAGAATCTATGCGTTCCGTCGCGCCGATCGCCGACCGCTCCGCCTCCAAATCGGCGCGGACGCGTCAGCGCATCGTCGACGCGGCAGCGGCAGCGTTCCGCCGGCACGGGTACGCGTCGGTGACGTTGAAGGACATCGCGACCCGTGCCGGGCTCCAGGCGGGGAGCCTCTACTACCACTTCGACAGCAAGGAAGACCTCATCGACGCGATCTTGTCCGCGGGCGTCGACGCGGCCATCACCGCGACGCGCGACGCCGTCGAGGCGTTGGGCCCCGGCGCGGATCCGGTGGCGCGGCTGCGGGCCGCGATCGCGGCGCACGTCCGCGTCGTGCTCTCGGAGGAGAGCCACGCGTCGGCGAACCTGCGCATCCTCGGCCAGCTTCCCGATGCGATTCGCGAGCGTCACCTGAAGCAGCAACGGGCGTACGGCGCCTTCTGGGCGGCGCTCTTGCGCGACGCCGCCCGTGCCGGCGCGATCCGCGACGACCTCGACCTTTCGGTCGTGCGGATGCTGACGCTCGGGGCGCTGAACTGGACGACCGAGTGGTACCGCGCGGGGCGCTGCTCCCCGAGCGAGGTCGCCGCCCACGCGGCGACGATGATCCTCGACGGCATCGTCCGCGGCGCGTCACCGCGCCGGCGGCGCGGCTGACGTGACGACTCGTTGCACTGTCGCGCGCGATCCCGTACGGGCGAATCATGGGCGAGACACGTCTCGAGATCGTGCGCCTGCCATACATGATCGCGTACACGGAGGCGGCGGGGTTCAAGGACACCTACGGCGGCGACGTCGGGCACGTCTTCGTCGAGGCGATGGCGATCCGGCCGCGCGACGTCGCGTCGAAGGCGGTCATCGTCTTCAGCCACCCGATCGGCGGCGGGAGCTTCCTCCCGATCATGAGCGCCCTCGCCGTGCGCGGGCACCACGTCCTCTACGTGAACACGCGCTACCGCGGGAACGACACGGCGTTGATCATGGAGAAGTGCGTGCTCGACCTCGGTGCGGGCATCGCGGACGCGCGCAAGCGCTTCGGGTACGAGCGCGTGCTTCTCGGCGGCTGGAGCGGCGGCGGCTCGCTCGCGCTCTTCTACCAGGAGCAAGCGGAGCAGCCGTCCGTCACGACGACGCCGGCGGGTGACCCCGTCGATCTCGTCGGCGCAAAGCTCGTTCCCGGCGACGGCATGTTCCTCGTTGCGGCGCACGTCGGGCGCTCCGTCACGCTGACTGAGTGGATCGATCCATCTGTCGTCGACGAGGGGCATCCCGAGCGGCGCGACCCGGCGCTCGACCTCTACGATCGCGCGAATCCCGCGCAGCCGCCGTACCGGCCCGAGTTCCTCGAGCGCTACCGAGCGGCGCAGGTGGCGCGCAACGAGCGCATCACGCGCGTTTGCGAAGCGAGGCTCGACGAGATGCGACGCGGCGGGCGACCGAACGACGAGCACTGCTTCGTCGTCCATCGGACGATGGCCGATCCGCGCTGGCTCGACCCGGCGATCGATCCCAACGAGCGCAAGCCGCGCTGGTGCTACCTCGGCGACCCGGAGATGGTGAACGACGGGCCGGTCGGGCTCGCCCGCTTCACGACGCTCCGCAGTTGGCTCTCGCAGTGGAGCCTCCGGACCTCGCGCGCCCACGGCGAGCGCAACGCCGCGAACACCAGTGTCCCGACGCTCGTCGTCGGCAACCTCGCCGACGACGCCTGCCCGTGGAGCCACACCGGCCGGCTCTTCGACGCGATCCCGCACGGGCGGAAGTCAATGCACGAGATCGAGGGCGCCTCCCACTACTACGTCGGCCAACGCGCCGAGCTCGCGGCGTGCATCGGTCATTACGAGCGATGGCTGGAGGAATGCGGCTTCATGGAGCGCGCTCCTACGGCGTGATGTTCGCCGTGACGTTGGCGAGCAACTCGCCGCTGCCGTCGACGACGAAGCCCATGTAGATTCCGGGTGTCGGGTTGGGCGCTGCCTTCGAGGCGGACAGAATCGTTGCCCTTCGACAAGTCCGCGCCCGCCCCGCTTGACCCGCGGCGCCGGACGGTGGTGGGATCGCGCCGCGGCCATGCCTCAGCAGGAACTCGACGACCAGATCATCCTCGATCCGCAAGGCGGAGTGATCGACGACGGGACCGTCGTCCGCGGCATCGACGAAGCCGCGACGCGCCAGACGAATCACATTCTGCGGAGCCTATCCGACCTCGCCCGGACACTGCTCAGCGCGAAATCGCAAGACATGCAGCCGCTCGTATTGGCTGCGTTGTTCGAGCACATCCCGGCGGAGCGCGGGTTCATCATGCTCTTCGACGAGGGCGGCCGGTTGTGTCCGCGTGTCATCAAGTACCGCGACGCGGCCGACAGCGAAGGTCCGATCACCGTCAGTAAAACGATCGTCGACCGCGTGGTGAAGGAGCGCGTCGCCATCCTCACCTCCGATGCGCGGATTGATACCCGATTCGCTGATTCCGAGAGCGTGCAATCGTTTCGCATCCGCTCCGCCATGTGCGCGCCGCTCTGGAGGGACGAGACGGTCATCGGCATCGTGCACGTCGACAGTCCGGCGCATGCGGGCGTCTTCACCGTCGCGGACCTCGATCTACTGACGGCGATGGCGAACTATGCCGCGGTCGCGATCGAGCAGGCGACGCTCGCGGAGAAGATCCACCAGGAGCGTCTCGCGCGCGAGCGGCTCGAAAAATACTTCTCGCCGCACATCGTGACGCGCATTTTATCCGAGGGCGAACGCGACGTGCAGGAGCTCGACGCGACGGTGCTGTTCGCGGACATCGTCGGCTTCTCCCGCCTTGCCGAGCGCATGACCCCGCGAGACGTCGCTCAGCTGCTGAACGAGTACTTCTCGCGCATGGCCGACGTCATCTTCGAGTACGAGGGTACGGTCGACAAGTTCATCGGCGACGCCATCATGGCCGTCTTCGGCGCACCGTATCCGCAACCCGACCACGCGATCCGCGCGGTCCGCGTCGCGCTGGAGATGCGCCGGCGGTTGGACGCATGGAACGCCGAGCGAGTGCCGCAGCCGCCCATCGAGATCCGCGTCGGCATCAACAGTGGGAACGTCGTCGTCGGGCCGATCGGCTCCACGCGCCGCAAGGAGATCACCGTGCTCGGGGACACGGTCAACATCGCGTCGCGCATCGAGTCTTCGATCGCGACCCCCGGTCTCATCGTCGTCGGCGCACGCACCGCGGAGCTGGCGCGCGAGCGGTTCGTATTGGTCGATCGCGGAACCGTCGCGCTCCGCGGAAAGGACGACGCGATGAACGTCTACGAGGTGCGCGGCGAGGTGCCGGTGCCGCCGGACGTTGACGCGAGCGAGTAACTGTTGCATTTGCGGGCGTCGATGCACTAGCTTTCGGGCCCTTCATGAGCGCGCACCTCGTCGCCGACACCCTCAGCGAATACGGCGCGACGACGCGCGTAGCGCTCGCGGACTATCTCGGCCCCCGCCGCCCGCAGCGACACTTGTACGGACTCGTCGCCGACTACCCGCGGCGCGGGGGTCGGATGTTCCGTCCGAGCCTCTGCATCGCGTCGGCGCGAGTCTTCGGCGCGGCAATCGACGATGCGGTGCGCTCGGCCGCCGCCGTCGAGTTGCTCCACAATGCTTTTCTGGTGCACGACGACGTCGAGGATGAGAGTGAGCAGCGGCGCGGCGTTCCAACGCTCAACGCGTCGTATGGCGCCGCCGTTGCGGTGAACGTCGGGGATGCGCTCGCGATGCTCGGACTGCGCGCGATCATCGACGATCGTCTGCGGTTCGGGCCGGTCCTGACGATTCTGGTGCTCCGCGAGACCGAGCGTATGGCGTCCGAATCCATCGAGGGCCAGGCCATCGAGCTCGGTTGGCGGCGCGACAACGCAACCGCGCTGACCGACGGCGACTATCTCGGCATGGTGCTCAAGAAGACGTGTTCGTACACGACGATCTATCCGACGAGGCTCGGCGCGCTCATCGCCACACGCGACGAGCGCCATCTCGATCGGTTCGTGCGTTTCGGCTTCTTTCTCGGCGCCGCCTTCCAAATCCAGGACGACATCCTCAATCTGGTCGGCGACGGGGCGCGCTACGGAAAGGAACTCGGCGGCGACCTGCTCGAAGGGAAGCGGACACTCATATTGATCCATCTCCTGCGGCAGATGGACGCCATTGAGCGGGCACGGCTCACCGAGTTTCTTGGTTTGCGGCGTGCGGAGCGGACGCGTGCGGACGTGTGCTGGGTGCGTGAGCGCATCGACGCGTACGGCTCCCTGGAACATGCCCGACAGGTCGCCCACGCCTTTGCGGGCGCGGCGCGGCACGAGTGCACGGCCCTCTTTGGCGGTTTCCCCGAATCGCGAGACAAGCGTTTCATCGAAGCATTGCCGCAGTGGGTGATCGAACGGTCATGATCCGGCGTCACACCGCAACGGCCAGCTGATCCGCCATCGCATGTCGCGTACCGCGAAAGTTTCCCCTCCGATCCCGTGACAGATACGCGGTACCAGCCCCGGGCCGAGCGGCGCGTCGATCGACAGCACCGCACGCGCCGGCCTCGCCGTGGCCCCGTATGGGCGCCAATCGAAGTACGAGCGCACGTCGGTGCCGTCATGTCGGCGCCCCAGCGCCGGACGGCGGAACACGTCCGTCGTCGCAGTCAGCCCCGGGACGCGATCGAACGGCCGCCAGTCGCCCTCGCTCTCGACCGTCGCGTGCAGGAGAAGCGGTCCGCCACGCGCCGCCACCGTGAACGTTCGGCTGAGCCAGCGCATGTCCGCGAGCTGCTTGCCCAACCCGTAATTCGCGGTGCCGCTCCACGTCGAGAGCTGGTCGCTGGAGTACACGCGCGGAATGAAGACGTGCAGGTTCGTGTCCTCGTGACGCCGCACGAATGGCACGGCGATCATCAACTCCGGAAACCGTGCGCCGGACGGAACCGTGACGCCGCCGACGATGAGCGCCGCATCCGACTGCATCCCGAAGACGAATGCGACGGGATGGAGGTGCGCCTCGGCCGTCGCATTGCGACCCAGCGAGAGCCCCGGTGCCAAGATCGGCATCACGTCAGGGCGCGGCCAGCGCGTGCAGACGATCACACCTTCGAAGCGCGCTTCGGCGACGAACGATGCGCCCGCCGCCTCGGCGTCAACCCAGGGCTCCGGAAACGCGTCGCTCGTCAGCAACGAAGTCATGCGTCGACGGCGAGCTATAGCACGGGACGCGGACAGTGAGCGGAGACGCGGTGATGGTCTACGGCGCTAGCGGGCATTCCGGGCGCCTCGTCACCCGGCGGATGTGCGAGCTCGGCCTTCGACCGGTACTGTGCGGGCGCGATGCGCGCAAGGTCGCGGCGTTCGCCGGTGATCTCGACCTCGACCATCGGACCGCCGCGATCACTGATCCGAACGCGCTCGGCGGCGCGCTTCGTGGCGTCGGCGTCGTGCTGAACGCGGCGGGTCCGTTCTCGCGGACGGCGGAGCCGATCGCGGACGCGTGTCTGCGCGCCGGGGCCCACTATCTCGATATCACCGCGGAGCTGCCGTCGATCGAGGCGATCGCCCGCCGCAATGACGAGGCGCGGCGCCGGAAGCTCATGCTGATGCCGGCCGTCGGGTTCGACGTCGTTTCGACCGACTGCCTCGCGGCGCATGTCGCGCGGCGCCTTCCCCATGCGACGCGGCTTGCGATTGCCGTGACGAACCTCTTTTCGCTGTCGCGCGGCTCCGCGCAGACGCTCCTCGAGAATGTCAATCGCGGGACGGTTCGCCGCGACGGCGGTCTCACGCCGCTACCGCTCGGTTCCGTCGAGCGCTGTTTCGATTTCGGACACGGCCGCAGCGCCGCGCTGAACGTCAGCCTCGGCGACCTCACGACGGCGTATTACACGACCGGTATCGCCAACGTGGAGACGTACGTCGAAGCGACGCCGCTCACCCGCGCGCTGCTCGGCGCATGCCGGTCGTTTGGGTGGCTGCTCGATACCGCGCCCGCGCAGGCGTGGCTCAGCACGTGGAGCGAGGCCCTGCCGATGAATTTGGGGTCATCCGAAGGCCGCACGATGGTCGTCGTCGCGGAAGCGGAAGACGAGGCGGGGCGCCGGGTCTGCGCACGGCTCCGGACGCCTGAGGCCTACGAGTTCACCGGGTTCACCGCCGCATCGATCGCGAACCGGGTGCTCGCAGGCGATTTCGAGCCCGGGTTCCAGACGCCGGCACGCGTCTACGGTCGCGACTTCGTGCTCGGGTTCGCGGACGTGGCCCGCGAAGACATCGAGTAAGGCCGATGGAGCAGTCGGAGCGACCGATTCGGGTGGCGATCGTCGGCGGCGGCTGCGCCGGGGTCACCGCCGCGTTCGAGCTGACGCGACCGGAGCACCGCGGTCGCTACGAGGTGACCGTCTATCAACTCGGCTGGCGCCTGGGAGGGAAGGGCGCGTCGGGCCGCGGCGTGCACGGACGGATCGAGGAGCACGGACTGCACGTGTGGATGGGATGGTACGAGAATGCGTTCCAGATCCTCCGCGAGTGCTACCGAGAGCTCGATCGCGACTTTTTGCAGGCGTTCATCCCCGCGACCACGATCGCTGTCACCGAACGGGACACGCGCGGGCAGTGGGAACTATGGATGCGCAGCTTTCCGCCGATGGAAGGACTGCCGGGAGATATCGGAGGCGCGGCGCGACATCCGACGGTGCGCGATTACATCGTGCACGTCGTCGCCTTGGTGCGAACCTTGTTCGCCGATGTCGTGTCGCGGGCCGGCGAAGCGTTATCGGCTCCGCGCGTGACGGGGGTGCCGGAATCGGCGGCCGAGGCGCTGGCGGCGCTCGTCCATTACGGCGAGCTCGCCACGCTCGCCGGGATCACGCAGGGCCTCGCATTGCTCGAGGTCGTGATCACCTCGTTCACCGACTATCCGGGCACCATCCTCGTGCGGTTCTTGGACGCCGCCGTCGCGAACGCGAGGCGGCTCCTCGAGAGCCGACTCGAGAACGATCCCGAGCTGCGGCGGATCTGGCAGGTCATCGACCTGGCGCTCGCGACCGTGCGGGGACAGATTCGCTTCGGGCTCGTGAATGATCCGCGGGGCTTCGACGCGATCGACGACTACGACTGTCGCGAGTGGCTCCTCTTGAACGGCGCCGCCGCGAGTTCCGTCGACTCGGGATACCTGCGCGGGCTGTACGGACTCGGCTTCGCGTACGAAGATGGAGACTTCCAGCGCCCAAGGGTTTCGGCGGGGGTCGCCTTGCGAGGATTCCTCCGCGCGTTCTTCACCTACCGCGGCGCCATATTCTGGAAGATGCGCGGCGGCATGGGAGACGTCGTATTCGCCCCGTTGTACGAGGTGTTGCGGCGGCGCGGGGTGCGGTTCGCATTCTTCCATCGGCTTCGGAACGTACGAGTCGCCGGGGTGTCGGGACCCGGAGCCCCGGACGCGGCGCACGTCGAGGCGCTCGATTTCGACGTGCAGGCGGAGATCCGCGACGGCCAACCCTACGAGCCGCTCGTGACGGTCCAAGGGATGCCGGCATGGCCATCGTGCCCCGACTATCATCAGCTCGTGGACGGGGATCGCTTCCGCCACGAGAGCTGGGACTTCGAGTCGCACTGGGACGAGCGCTGCGTTGCCACGCGGAGCCTGCGCGTCGGCGACGACTTCGATCTCGCCGTCCTCGCCGTCGGGATCGGCGCCATCCCGTACGTGTGTCGCGACCTCGTCGGGCGCGACCCGCGCTGGCGCGAGATGGTCGATCACGTGCGGACCGTGGCGACGCACGCGTTCCAGCTGTGGTTGCGGACGGCGACGAGCGATCTCGGGTGGCCCGAGCCGCCGATCACGCTCTCGGGGTTTGCGCCGCCCTTCGACACGTGCGCGGACATGCGCCACCTGCTCCCGCTCGAGTCGTGGCCGAGCCCGCCGATCGGTCTCGTGTACTTCTGCAGCGTGTTGCCGGACGACGGTGACTACGCCGAGGGAGGCAGCGTTCCGGCGCGAAAGCGCGAGCTCGTGCGCGCGCTCGCCGTCGATTTCCTGAGACGCCAGGCCAAGCATCTCTGGCCGCGCGCAATCGATGAATCCGGCGAGTTCCGCTGGGACCTCTTGGCGACGCCCGTCGCCGCGATCGGCGCAGGCGACCCGGCCGGTGAAGGCCGTTTCGCGACGCAATTCTGGACGGCGAACGTGAACCCGTCCGATCGCTACACGCTTGCGCTTCCCGGCAGCAGCAAGTATCGCATCTCGCCCTTGGACGCGACATACGACAACCTCACGATCGCCGGGGATTGGACGGAGTGCGGCGTCAACACGGGCTGCGTCGAAGCGGCTGTCATCTCCGGCCGTCTCGCCGCGCACGCGATCGCGAGAGCACCGCGGCTCGAGGACATCATGGGCTACGATCATCCTTGACGAGGTCGATGTGAGTACGAACGAACGCATCAAGCGGCCGTCGCTCGACCGGACAGCGCCAGTGAGGAATTGGTCGACGTTGCTCAACGCTGTGCCTTCGGGCGATGCGGCACCGGCGGGCGAAGCAGGTACGAACAGCAGGGGAACGTCGGGTCTCGGCGACGCGATCGCCCGCTCGGTTGCGCTCGGCTACCAAGTCGTCGAGGAGTATGTGCGGCAAGGGGAGCACGCGGCGCGCCGCATGAGCGAGGGCGCTTACCGGACGGAGTCCGTGACCGCGGACGCCCAGGACCTCGCCCAACGGATGGGACGGTACGCTTCCGAGCTCGTCGGCACGTGGCTGGAGCTCGTCCAGCGTACCGGCGCCGCGGCCACCGGTCCGCGGCACGCGGAGCCGGCCGCTCCACGGACGGCGCCGACACCGGCGCGCGCGATAGGCGTCGCGGTCGCGATCCGCTCTTCACGGCCGGCGGAAGTGGCGGTCGAGCTCACTCCGGAAGCGGCAGGCGCCCGCCTCGTCGTCCACGCGCTGCGCGCCTGCGAGGCGTGGAAGCCGCGGCTGGACGTCGAAGTCGAAGCGCGCGCGGCCGCCCCCGACGGCGCCGCGGTCCTTTCGGTGCGAATTCCGGACGACCATCCACCGGGGACGTACGAGGGGCTGATCGTCGACGAGGCGACGAACCGGCCGGTGGGCGCAGTTCGTGTGACCCTCGCCGGAGCCGAGACGCGCCCGACCTGAACGCCTCTCATCCGACCTCGACAAGCAGCGCGCGCGCCTCGCGCAAGTCCGGAAGCTCAAAGCCTTCCGTGAACCAGCCGTAGATCGGGCGGAGAAGCGATTGCCCCTCGTCCTGGCGTCCCTCCCGACGCAGAAGCGCGGCGAGTGTCGTTGCGGCGCGGAGCTCCCACGCTCGCGCCTGGCGAGTCCGCGCCAACTCGATCGCTCGGCGCAGCGACACTTCGGCCGCCGCGGCGTCCCCACGTCGTGCCAGCAACGATCCCCGCAGCCGCAAGAGCTCGGGCTCGTGGTAGCGCGCCAACGCGTTCGCGCACAGGTCGAGTCCCTCGTCGACGACCTCCAGGCCTTCGTCGAGCTTGCCCGCCTGATCCAGCGCGCCCGCCAGGAACGAAAGATAGTAGCCGTACAACGTCATCGCGCCGATCGTCTTCGCGAGATCGAGACCTTGCCGAACGTGAGCGATCGCCTCGTCCGCTTGGCCCGCCAAGGTGAGGGCACCACCGCGGCCGAAATGGCCTACGGTCAGCCAGAAGTACAGCTTTTGCTCCGCGGCGACGGCGGTCAGGCGCTCGGCAAGCGCGAGCGTCGTCGCCGAGTCGCGGCGGCTGTGCGCGAGGGCGATGCCGAAGGCGAGGCCGAGCGGCAGCGAGAATGCGTCGAAGGACGTCTCGGCGAGCGCCATGAACTCGCGATGCGCCGCTTCGCCCTGGACGGGATAGCCGAGCGCCCACAGGTTCCAGCCGACGTAGGCGTACGAGAAGATGCCGCCGTCGTACCCGTACTCCCGGGCGTAGCGCTGGAAGTCGTCGGAGCGATACACGCGGCATGCGCGGTCGAGGTGGTCGCGCGCCGCGGCGTGCGCCCCGCGCCAGAAGTCGTTGATGCCGAGCGTTGTGAGACCGGTAACCGCCTCGACGACATCACCCGATGTGGCGAGGCGCTCGAATTGCGGGAGCAGCGCGTCGGTCGCAGCGCGATCGCCGCGGTTGATGTGGACGCCGATGATTCCGCTCAGGACCTTGGGATCGGCGACGCGGCCGAGGTTCTCACAGATCGCGTGCGCGCGGGCGAACGTCTGCTCGACCTCAGGGGCGCTGTAGCCACGCGTCGAGAACTGCACGGTTCCGAGGGTCGTCAGCAGCTGCACCTCCATCTGTCCTCGGTCATTCGAGGGCGGCAAGCGCTGCAGGACCTCGAGCGCATGCTCCAATTGCTGCGCGGCTTCGGCGTATGCCGCGCGCCGGAGCGCACGGTCGCCGGCCCTGTGCCACCACACGAGCGCGCGAGGCAGGTCGCCGCCGGCCTCGAGATGTTGCGCGAGAATTTCCGGCTGCTGCTCGGTCAGCGCCGTGAAGCGATCCTGCAGCACGGCGGCGATTTGCGCGTGCACTCGCTGGCGCGCCGGCCGCACCATCGTGTCGTACGCGGCGTCACGGACGAGTGAGTGCTTGAAGATGTAGGCATCCGCCGCTGCCGCGTGGCGCGCGTACACGAGATCGGATTCGGCGAGCTCGTTCAGATCCTCCCTGAGTGACCACTCCGTTTTCGGCGAGACGGCGGCGAGGAGCTCGTAGCGGAATTCCCGGCCCAGTGCCGCGGCGATCTGGGCGGTGTCGCGGGCGCTCGCCGAAAGCTGATCGAGCCTCGCGGTCAAGAGCTCCCGCAAGGAGCCGGGGATGTCGCTCGTCCAGCGCTGCGTTTCGAGCGGGAAGGTACGCACGACGTCCCGATCGGCCAGCGCGCGCACGAGCTCCTCGACGAAGAGGGGAACGCCGTCCGTCCGGGCGATGATGTGGTCGAGTACGGCGCTCGGCAGCACGGCGTCCGTCGCGAGCTCGGCGCGTGCGAGCGCTTCTACCGAGTCACGGTCGAGTCCGTCGAGCGACATCGCCGATGCGAATGCCGAGGGCCACGGCGGCGTGAACTCCGGCCGCGCCGTGAGGACCACGTACGCGCGGGGCGCTTCCGCCGACGCCACGATCTGGGCGCCTCGCACCTCCCGCAACAGCGACGTGAGGAGCTCCAGTGTCGTCGGATCCGCCCAGTGCAGATCCTCCATCGCAAAGACGAGGGGCTGCGTTTGCGCCGTTCGCATCAGGAGCTCGACGATCGCGGCGAGCGTCAGCTCTTTCTTGCGCTCGGGCGAGAGACGGCGAGGCTGGAATCCCGGCGGCAACGGCAGGGAGAGCAGGTCGGCGAACAGCGGCAGCTGCTCGCGGTCCAGGTGATTGCGCGCCAGCACGTCCTCGATGGGGTCACCGAGTTGAGACAGCAAGGTGACGATCGGCTGGAGGGGGCTCGTTTGCGTCTCGGGATCGCACTGGCATTCCAGCCACGTCTCTCCCGGCAACCGTTCTCTGAGGTCGCGTACCAGTCGCGACTTGCCGATGCCGGACTCGCCGGTGAGGAGCACCGTCGACGGGCGGCCACGCGTCACGCGCTCCCACATGGTGAAGAGGTTCGCGCGCTCGACGCCGCGGTCGACCAGCACGGTGCCCGTCGGCGCCGAACCGAGCGACGGCGTGCGTCGCGTGGTCTGCTCGGCGACGCGATAGAGCGCGAGCGGGCGGCTGCCGTCCGGCGTCTCTATCGTGCCAAGGGGCTCGGAGGTGAACTCGTCGCGCAGCAGCCGCCACGTGTCGGCGCTCACCAGGATCTCGCCGCGGCCGGCGCGCTCATCGAGGGTGGCGGCTATCCGCGACGCGCTACCCACGATCTCGAGCGCGGCATCGAGGGCCGTTTCGGTCGTCTCCCGAACGATGACGAGCGCGGAGTGGACGCCGATGTGCACGTCGACGTGAAGATCGGTCTCCGCCTCGAAACCGGCCGTGGCGGCGCGCGACTCTCGGACGATCCGGATCGCCGCTCGCAAGGCGTGCCGGGCGTCGTGCTCGTGCGCCCGTGGATACCCGAATACGAGCAACAGCCGATCCGCCATCGTGGTCGCGACGACGCCCCCGCGCTCCGCGGTTATGCGTGCATACAGCGCATTCTGCGTGTGCAGAATGTGATCGAGATCCTCGAGATCGACCGGAGACCCGTCGGTGTGAGCTGCCACGGTACGGCAGGAGACGAGCGTGAGCTGCCGTCGTTGGCCTTCACGCTTGCCGACGCCCGTATCCGCGACGGGCGCTGCGCCAGAAAGGTCGTGCTCGATCGAAACCAGCGACTCGCGCAGCCCTGCGACGGTAATGGTTCGCCGGCCGACGTCTTTCGTGGTCACAGCTTGCAGCAATCGCCGCAAGCGCCGCTCCGGAAACCATGCCGGGATCGGCACGGGCTCCGAGCTCAGCTGCTTCATGACGACGTGACCCAGCGTTGCACCCTGCATGGCAGGATGACCGGTGAGGCACTCGATGAAGATCAATCCCCACGAGTAGAGGTCCGACAGCGGGCTCGGCGCCTCGCCTCGAAGCTGCTCCGGAGCGGCGTAGGCCGGCGTGCCGACCATCTCCCGCCTGCCGGTCAGACGTGCCTGTTCATCAGCGACGTCGACGTGCGTGAAACCGCCGAGACCGAAGTCCAGCACGAACGCGTTTCGTCGCATGCCGGTTCGCGTCAGCATGATGTTGGCGGGCTTGAGGTCTCGATGGACGATGCCCTGCGCGTGAGCGCACGTGATCCCGTCGAGCACTTGCGTCATCAAGTGGAGCGCTTCCCGGGGGGCGAGCGGCCCCTCGTCGGCGAGAGTTTGCTCGAGCGTCCGTCCGGGAACGTAATGGAAGACGACGAAGAGACGTCCGTCATCGCACTCGCCCGCGTCGATCAGGCGGACGATGTTCGGATGGGAAAGCGACGCGCATAGCTCCATCTCGCGCCGGAACCGCTCGGTTTGCACCTGAACGTCCGCCGGGCTGTCGGATTCCCACAGGCGCAGAGTCTTGATGGCGACGTCTTGACCGGTAGACAGCTGACGTCCCTTGTAGACACGGCCGAAGCTGCCGGTGCCGAGCTCGGACAGCACTTCGTAGCGGCCCTGGAGACGAGTACCAGCCGGAAAACGTTCGTCGCTCGCCATACGCTGGAATGCTTTCGGGGCGACTGGCGTACGAAAGCACTGCCCTCATACGCGCCCGACGTACGTCTCTGTAGTGTATCTGTTGCGGCATGTCGACGTCTGCGACGCTCGTACACCCTTCCGAGGTGCTGGGCCGGTCGGCTGGCAGCCGGCAAATCCTTCACGCCGGACTGATCAGGCCAACTCCGCCCTCGTCACGCGACTGCACCGAGCGGGCGCGCTGATCCGCGTGGGCGAAGATCAGGGCGGG
Organism: Deltaproteobacteria bacterium; assembly: GCA_005879405.1. GTDB lineage: Bacteria > Desulfobacterota > Binatia > UTPRO1 > UTPRO1 > DP-19. The sequence goes on along the minus strand of VBKW01000140.1, from coordinate 13,681 downwards.
CCTTGCGGGCTCATCCCCGGTCCGAGGACCTGGAAGAAGAGGAACGCGTTCGTGTCTGACAGGCGTCGACCGCGTCGATGTTCTTCGCCGCTGCGATCGTGTTCCACGCGTCGAGATTCTTCACGAAGACCAGCACGACCGGCCACCACGTGGACTGGAACGCCTCTTGGTCCTCGATGACGAAGCTGTGGGGGGGAAGCACGGCCTCTGACGATCCCCGCGGCACGGAGTGCGACAGGTCGATCGTGCGAGGATTGTCGATGCAGTGGCCGCGGACAGGGCAGTGCAGCGTGTCTGCGGGCGGGGAGAACCCGACCGGGATCAGGAGATACACGTTGCTCACCACCGGACCGCTCGGCGGCAGCACGGTCGCGGGACTGCCCGCTGTGCAGGCGGAGTCGCCGTTGTCGTCCTGCCCCTGGGCGTCTTGCCCCTGGGCGCAGAAGAACGGATGCGAGTACTCGAGCTGCACGACGTTGCCATCGAACCACGCATCGGTGAATCCGATGTGGATGCAGCCGTTCCCACCATCGCGGCACGGCAGCGCGACGCCGTCGGATGCTTGTGCCGAGCGGGCGCTCGATACCCACATGCTTCCGACGGCCAGCAACACCACGATGCCGAGCCGCAACGACGAGACGCGAGCGAGGATGGACATGTCTGCCTCCTTGGGTCAGCGGGATTGGCGTCGATTGCAGTAGGCGCCGGGGTGGCGGTGTAGTCAACTCGCCCCATGGGAAAAATGCCCACTCGGGCCTGCGTTCAGTCTCGACGACCGCGTACCTTGCCAGGCCGTCTCGTGGCGATGACGCTACATCCGTCGCAACGGGCCTGTGGCGACGGCGCATTGCGTCCGTCCCGACCCCGTCATCACGTGAGGGTCAGTCGCTCTTGGCTGTGAACTGGTCCGACTCGTTCCGGGTCGGCGTCGAGTACGTCGCCTCGAAGCACGTGCCGTTCGAGCCGATCAATTGCGCGCGAACGGGCAGCGTGACCGGCAGCGCCGGCATGTCGAGCTGCGAGCCGCGACCTTTGACGATGATCTGCGCGTTCCCGGCGGTGCCGGGCTTCAGGAGCACGTTCTGCACGCCGGCGGGCGTGAGGTCGTGATCGACGTAACGATAGCCTTTCGAGGTTTCGCGCCAGCACGGCCGCGGCCGCTCCGCATTGCAGCTGCCCGCGGCGGGAATCGCGGACGTGGAGATCAGGTCGGCGTGACCGTCGTAGATACAGAGGTTGTACGCGGTCGTCGTGAGTGGGTTGCCGAAGTCGGGTTTGGTCGTCGCCGCGCCCTTGCTCCACTTCCAGAGCAGACGGTTCTTGGTGCTGTCGCTGCCGTAGCGGAATTGGAGTTGCGCCTTCTGTGATTGGGTCGGCACCTTGCAACCGGTCGCCGGGACGGTGTCGCAGACGGCGACGCCGGGCGTGGGATTCGGCGTCGGCGTCGGCAGCCCGGAGACGTCGAAGGCCGCCGCGCGGCCGAGGTTGCCGCGGTCGTCGACGCCTTGCACGGTGCCGCTCGTGATGCCGGGTGGGATCGTGAGCGTCTCGGTCGCGCCTGCCGGTTGCGTCGCCGGGAGATCGACGCTGCCGCCGCTGTGCACGACGCGGTAGTGATCCACCTGGCCGGCGTACCAATCATCGCCGGGCGCGCTGAAGCTGATCTGGTGCAGCGTCGCGTTGTTCGTCAGCGCGCGAATGATGCCGGGCGGGCGCGTGTCGGTGCCGTAGCGGCCGGTGTTCCACTCGTCGTGGCGGTGGTGCCACCACTCGACGTTCGCCGATGCCAGGCCGTCGGTGTGCCACACGAAGGTGTTGCCCTCGCGCGTGTTGACGACCAGCTCAGTCTTGCCGTCGGAGTCGAGATCGCCGGCCGTCGGCGACCACACCACCCAGCCGTTGGTGAACTTCGGGAAGCGCGCGAGCGCCGCCTGCACGCCGCCGGCGCTGTACGCGTGCATCGCGCTCGAGTCGCCGCCGTCGACGATCTCGGCGAGCCCGTCGCCGGTCACGTCGACGAAAATCGGCGCGGAGAGGAAGTTGAGCCCCTGGAACGACGCGGGGAAGCCGGGGACGACGCTGCCCGTCGCGGCCGTCCAGGCGCGCTCCTTGTTGAGGATCGGCAGACCCGAGCCGGCCGTGAGCAGCGCGCCGATGATCGAGGCGGCGCCCGAGCCGGTCTGCGCGTACGTGAGCGTGCCGCCGAACATGCCGAACGCGCCCGACGTGGTGAAGCCGACCGGCACGTCGGGAAACGGGAGCGCCGGATTCGGTGGACCGATCGGCGGGCTCTGCCACGGCGACGCACCGAACGGCGTGCCGTCGGCCTTGAACGGATCCGCGGTCAACGAGAAGACAGGATTCGAGACCACCTCGTCCTTGCCGTCGCCGTCGATGTCGGCGACCGCCGGCGAGTTCGAGCCCTCGGTGATGAACTCCTGCGCGCTGCCGTAATAGAAGGCGGCGCTGTCCATGTTGGCGGTCCAGAGGTAGGTGCCGTCGTGGTCGTACGCGATCAAGTGGCCGACACCGGACAGCACCTCGACGTCGGTCGACGGCATCGTGTCGGACATCTGGCTGCGGACGACGATCTCGAGCTCGGGATCGTCGTCGAGCTGCGCGAGCGCCGGGCTCGAGCTGATGCGGAAGTCCTGGATGCGGATCGGCGTCCGCGTATCGCTCGGGTTGTTGAGCATCGGGCGCGTGATCGGCACCGAGTCGGGGACGCGCACCTGGATCGGCCAGTTGCCGGTCATCACCTCGCTGCCGTCGGCTTTGTAGAGATGGATGTGGCCGTCGTAGCCGGCCTGGATGATCTCGAGGGTGCCGTCGCCGTCCCAATCGGAGAGGATCGGCGCCGCGAAGATGCCCTCGTGCGGCGGACGTGAGTACTCGCGCGGGATGCGCGGCGACTCGAGCGGCACGACGCCGGCCGCCGGCTTCACCGGCCAGCCGGGTCGGCGCGCGCCGTCGGCGCCCCACACGTAGACCTTGCCGGTCGAGGTCGCGGCGACGATCCAGAGATTGCCGTCGTGGTCGAGGTCGCCGACGGCGACGTTGATCGGGATCGGCTCGTGGCCGGGATTCACCCCGGGCCACCCGCCCGGCTTCTCGATCTCGGTCGCGTCGGTGCGCACCGGGAAGCCCGGCAGCTCGCCGCCCGTCGCGGAGTCGATCGCGTGCACGAAGCCGTCGGCGTCGCCGAAGACCATCTGCAGGTGGCCGAGGCCGGCGAGGTCGACGAGCGCGGGCTGGCTCTCGCCGCTGGGTGAGAAGCAGTAGCCGGCGGGTGCGCCTGCCGGCGCATAGCCGCCGGCGCAGGCGCCGCCGCTGCGAATGCGGTGCGGGAACCCCGCCATCGCGTCGCTGTCGTGCTGGACCGCGATCGAGCGGCGCTCCTCGCCAGAGAGCGTCACGCCCGGCGTCTTGTCGTAGCTCACGCGCAGCCGCAGCGTCACGGTGTACTGCTCGGTCGTCGACAGCTGCTTGTCGGTCGAGAGCGCGAACTGCGCTGCGTACGCGGCAGCGGCGATCGCGCTCAGGTCGAGATCGCCGAGCTTGCCGTCGAAGGGCGCCGTGCGCATCCCGGTCGCGATCGTCGACCATGACGTCGGCTCGGCGCCGAGCGCCCACTCGAGCGTCCACGTGTACGCGCCGGTCGGCGAGCGCCGCGCCTCGGTATGGCCAAAGACGGGGACCGTCGACTGGACGGTCGGATCGTAGAGCGTGAACCACTCCGGCGAGTCGAGCCATGCGACCGGGCGGATGCGGCCCTGGCGCAGCTCGCTCTGGAAGCGCGCGACGTTGATGCGCCCGTAGCCGGTTTGCAGATCCCAGCCGACCTGCGTCGGCCAGGCGTTCGGCACCGACGTGTAGTCGGATGGGTCGATGTCGGAGGCGGTCGCGATCATCAGCTGCACGATCTCCGGACCGGTGAGCGGCGACGTGACGTAGCCGAGCTCGGCGGCCGTGCGGCTCCACGCCTGGAAGAGGCCGAGCACGCCGCCGAGGGTGCCCGTCGATGCCGACGTCGACGTGGTGCCGGCGACCGAAACCATGTTGCGCGTCCCCCACGACGTCTCGCCGGAGCGCTGGCGGAACGTGCGCGTCGTATTGTCGCTGCTCGGGCAGAGTGGGGTGCCGGGTACACAGTTCGGCAGCCCCGGCACGCCGCCCTCGTTGTCTTTGACGACGCCGTTTCCTGCGACGGCATGGGGCCAGTACATGCCGCCCTGGTGGTCCGTCGAGTCGAAGTCGTTCGACGACTCGGCGACCACGACGTCGTGCCGCCAGAGATACTCCTGCGCCTCGCGCATGAACGTCGAGTACCCGAGGTCGGCGGTGAGGCTCGCGATCGACGCGGCGCCGGAGTCGGCCGCGAAGAGGAACGCCTGTGCCAGGTCGTCGGAGCGGTCGAGCGCCTCCTCGCCGGCGCGGATCGGCATCACCATGCAGAGCGGGCAGGCGCCGATCCGGCCGCCGTCGTTGATCGCCGCCTCGCCGGCGAGCATCTGGCTGTTGTGGTGGCCGTAGGTGACGTCCTGCGAATGTGGGTTGTTCTGCTTGTTGTAGAAGTCCCAGCCGGAGATGTCGTCGACGTAGCCGTCGCCGTCGTCGTCGATCCCGTTGGAACACTCGATGATGAGGTCCTCGGGATCGAGGATGCCGTTGCCGTTGTGGTCGGGCGTGCCGGGGAAGTCGAGGACGTTGAACCACGGGTCACCGTTGTCGTGGTAGCGTGCGGCGCACACCGGGTTCGCCATCACCTCGGCGCGGTTGATGTAGATCTTCTTGATCAGCTCGGTGTTGCCGTTCCGCCAGTAATTCACGCCGCCCTCGATGTAGGCGACGACGGTGTCCGGCCGCCCGAGGCTCGAGAACGTGTTGCCGCTCGACGCGAGGGGCGGCCAGTCGGCGATGTCCTTCCACGCCGCCTCTTGCGACATGCCCGACGCGCCTTCCTTGTCGGTCGCGTTCGGGTACTGCGTGGTGTCGATGACGCTGCGAAAGCCGTAGATCCAGCCTTCGGTCGGCGCCGTGCCGTCGGCGGGGAAGTCGGCGCGGACGGTCGTCGCGACGGCGAGCGCATCGAGTGGCGTGGCGGAGTGTCCGTGACGGGTCGCGGCTCCATCAATGACGAGAAGTCATGAGGGCCGCCGCGAAAGTGCGGGTCGGAACCTGCCGAGAAGGGGGAGCGCCCGAGGCGGATCGCCGCGCGGGCGGCGCGGACCGCTCGCGGCGGTCCGCGCGGTGACGGACGATCCGACCTCGGCATCAGCCTTCCCTAGCCGAGCACGGCGACCTGACTCTCGTCAGGACGCTGGGAACAGCGTGAAGGATCCGATCGCGCGGTTGCTCGGTTGCGTGCTGCCACTCAGGCGGATCGACCGCGTGACGGCCGAGTCGATGGAGAACGTCACCATGCAGCCCCCGGTGCCATTCTCCAGCGAGCCGCGGCAGAAGTCGTTGTTGGTTTTGCTTCCGTCGATTGCCTCGACGCCGGCAACCACATCGAAACTGATGTCGGACGCGGGCGCACGGGTGACCGTGCATGTCACGACGAAGTTCGTCGTCGTGCCGTTGCGCGAAGTCTCGGTCGAGCCGCAGGTGAGACTAGCCTTGTGACTCGAGCCACCGTCGCCACAACCGGATGCCACGAGCGAGCACATCAGCATGCACAGCACTGTGGCCAACGTCCACTGCATTCGGTGCACCATCGCAGTCTCCTTTGCGGGGGCAGAGGTCAGTGAATCGCGTCGTCGTTACTGGCCGTCGGCCTCTCTTGAGTCAAGCGCCGCGTTTTGCGATGCAAAGTCCCGAAGGAGGAACGCATCATGGCGCTACGACTCGGAGACATCGCACCGGACTTCACCGCCGAAACGACGGAAGGTCCGATAAAGTTTCACGAATTCATCGGCGACAACTGGGTGGTGCTGTTCTCGCACCCGAAGGATTTCACGCCCGTCTGCACGACCGAGCGCGGCTACATGGCGCGCATCAAGCCGGAGTTCGACAAGCGCGGGGTGAAGATCCTCGGCCTGAGCGTCGACCCGGTCGACTCGCACCAGAAATGGTCGCAGGACATCAAGGAGACGCAGGGCTACGCTCCCAATTATCCGCTGATCGCCGATCCGGAGCGGAAGGTCGCGAACCTCTACGACATGATCCACCCGAACGCGCTCGACACGCTGACGGTGCGCTCGGTCTTCGTCATCGGCCCCGACAAGAAGATCAAGCTGATGCTCACCTACCCGGCGAGCACGGGCCGCAACTTCGACGAGATCCTGCGCGCGGTCGACTCGCTGCAGCTGACCGCGAAGCACAGCGTCGCGACGCCGGTCAACTGGAAGCATGGCGAGGATTGCATCATCGTCCCGTCGGTCTCGGACGACGACGCGAAGAAGAAGTTCCCCGGAGGCTGGAAGGCCTTGAAGCCGTACCTCCGGATCGTTCCGCAACCGCGGTCGTAACGCGGTGATCGCCGACCGCTCAGCGTCGCGGTCGACGTGAACCCCGCGGGAGGGGCGACGCGGTGACGCCGCCCCTCCCTGCGATCGGTCGCGGCGGCGCGAGGCTACGGCGCCGTCGGGTGCCCGCCATGCAGGCGCTCGAGCTGCTGGCGGAACGCCGCGCACGGATCCTCCACGTCGACGCGCGGGGTGAACCACACGTAGTCGAACGGCACGCGTGTCCCGAATTCGTCGCGTAGCGAGGCGTCCGGATCGCTGCGTCCGGGCGTGACCTCGACGAAGGCGACGCTCGCGATCCCGGCGTGAGGAGACCAGCGCGCGACGTGGAGCGGCACCGCGACATCGCGCCGCACGTGACCGACGCCGGCGATGAGGATCGCGCCGTCGGCGCCGGCCGCGATCGCGTCGACCAGCGCGCGCGCCAGCTGAGCGTCGCGTGCCTGCTGCATGTCGACCATGCGCTCGAGCATGCTCTCGGGCGCGTGGCCGCAGTGATCGCGACGGATCTCCGCCGCCACCACCGCGCGCGCGTCGGGACCGAGGAGCGGATGATCGACCCCGAGGCGCGCACGGGTCGCAGGGGCGAGCGCGCCGACGCCGCCCGCGCGCATCGCGCGCAGGTCCGCTGGATCGAGATCCGCGGCGACGAGCGGCAGTCGCGCCCGCAGGGCGGCGTCGACGATCGGCGCGTAGAGAGCCCAGTCCCAGCCGCGACGGTCGGGCGCGACGGCGGCGATCACGCGCTCGGACGCCGGCGCCGGGCCTGCGAGCGCCGCGGCGAGCGCCGTGCTGCGGTCGACGGCGATCGGCTCGAGCGCGACCGCCGGCCGCCGGCCGCGCGCCGCGAGCGCGGCGACGATCTCGGCTTGCAACCGGTGATGGTCGGCGTTGTCGTGCTTGTCGCCGAGGAGAACGATGTCGGTCCCCGCCAAGCGCCGCATGAGCGCGGCGCGCGGGATCGGCCGGCGCGTGGCAACGTCCCAGATCACGCCGACGAGCGGGTGATCGCGCGCGATCGGCGACCGCCACGCGTCGTCGTGGAGGACGACGGTGCACCCGGCGACGAGCGCGAGCAGCGGCAGCGCGGCGCGCACCGTCTCAGACCTCGATCTGCGCCCCCAGCTCGACCACCTCGTTCGGCGGGATGCCGAAGAACTCCGTCGGCGAGCGCGCGTTGCGGGCGAGGAACATGAAGAGCGCCCGCCGCCACCCGGGGAGGCTCGAGCGGCCGGTCGCGATGAAGGTCTCGCGGCCGAGGAAATAGCTCGTACGACCGCGATAGACCGCGAGCCCCTGCGTCGCCGCGCAGCGCATGACGTCGGGGACGTTCGGCGTCTCCATGAACCCGTAGTGCGCGATCGCGCGCCAGAAGCCGGCGCCGAGTTGGGCGACGTCGACACGGTCGGCGAGCGGTACGACCGGCTCGTTGGCGGTGACGATCGTCAGCAGCACCACTTGCTCGTGCAGCACCTGGTTGTGCTTCAGCTGATGGAGCAGCGCCGGCGGCGTTCCTTCCGGATCTTGAGTCATGAAGACTGCCGTTCCGCGGACACGCACCGGCGGGTCGAGCCGCAGGCTCGCGAAGAATTGATCGAACCGCATCCGCACCTTGGCGAGCTCGCGCATGCGCCAGCGCGCGCCGAGTCGCCACGTCGTCATCACGCTGAAGATCGCCAGCGCGGCGATCATCGGGAACCATCCGCCGTGGAAGATCTTGGCGAGATTGGAGGCGAAGAACGCGACGTCGACGACGAGAAAGAGGCCGACGAGCACGCCCGCGCGCACCCGCGACCACTGCCACTGCCGCCGTGCGACGACGTAGAAGAGGACGGACGTGATGCTCATCGTGCCGGTGACGGCGATGCCGTACGCCGCCGCGAGGCGTGACGAGCTGCCGGCGACGGTCACGACGGCGATGCACGCGAGCATGAGCGCGCCGTTCACCGCCGGGACGTAGATCTGCCCTTCGGTCGCAGCCGACGTGTGGACGACGTTGAGGCGCGGCATGAAGCCGAGCTGCACCGCTTGTTGGGTCAGGGAGAATGCGCCCGAGATGAGCGCTTGCGAGGCGACGACGGTCGCGACCGTCGCGAGCGCGATCATCGGATAGAGGAGCGCTGGGGGCACGAGCGCGTAGAACGGCCCGTCGAGCGCACGTTGGCACGCGGCGCCGAGGCCGCCCGCATCGGCACAGCTCGACAGCAGGAGCGCGCCCTGCCCGAAGTAGTTGAGGAAGAGCGCGGGAAACACGACGGCGTACCACGCGAGGCGGATCGGCCGCCGGCCGAAGTGTCCCATGTCCGCGTAGAGCGCCTCGCCGCCGGTGATGCACAGCACGACCGAGCCGAGGACGAGAAAGCCGTGGAAGCCGTGCACGCCGAGAAAGCGCGCGGCGTGCGTCGGCATGAGCGCGGCGAAGACCGCGGGCTGCGTCGCGATCCACGGCGCGCCGGCGGCGGCGATGCTCACGAACCACATGAGCGTCGCCGGCCCGAACACGGCGCCGACGTCACTCGTCCCGCGCCGCTGGACGAGAAAGAGTCCGGCGAGGATCGCGACCGTCACCGGCAGCACCCAGGTCGCGAGCGCCGGCGCCGCCACCTCGAGTCCCTCGACGGCGCTGAGGACGGAGATCGCGGGCGTGATGACGCCGTCGCCGTAGAGGAGGGCGGCGCCGAAGAGGCCGAACGTGATCAGCCACGACGTCGGGTTCTCCGCCGGCCGCAAGAGGGCGAGGAGCGCGAGGATGCCGCCTTCACCGTGATTGTCGGCGCGCATGATGAACGTGAGGTACTTGACGACGACGACCAGCAGCAGCGACCAGAAGACGAGCGACAGCACGCCGAGCACGTTCTCGGCGCTCGGCGCGATGCCGTACTCGCCGCCAAAGCACTCCTTGAGCGCGTAGAGCGGCGAGGTGCCGATGTCGCCGTAGACGACGCCGAGGGCACCGAGCCCGAGCGCCGCGAGGCTCGCGCGGCGTACGCCGTCGTGGCTGCGCGCCGGCGGGTGCTGCTCGGGGGAGGGCGTGGCGGCGGGTCGTGGCGCGGGAGCGGGATCGGCCGTCATGAAGCGACGACGTCTATCGTGAATCCGCCCGACGCAGAAGCGGCGCGAGTGGGCGTCGTTCGGACTACGAACCGCTGACGGGGAGGGCGGCGTCGTGAGACGACCGCCGCCCTCCGTCGAATTACCGCAGGTCAGTTACTGACAGGTACACGAGAGACCGGCCGCCGTCGGCCTCACGTCGCAGGTCGTTCCCGCGGGACAGAAGCCGCCGCATGCGCCGGCGGTCTCCGCGCCGAATCCGCACGGCGGCGGCTGCGCGCACGTGCAGTCCTGCCCCTGCAGGTGACAGACGAGGCCCGGCGGGCAGCCGCCGCCGCAGACGTTTTGCCCGACCGTTTGGCACGGTGAGCCGCACCCGCACTGGTTCGCCGCATTCACCGCGCAGATCTCGCCGTCCGGACACGGCCCACCGCACTGGCCGGTCGCGGCATCGATTCCGCAGGGCGGTGGACCGCAGACGCACTCGGTCCCTTCGAGATGACACGTACCCCCCGGTCCGGCCGGATCGCAGAATCCGGTGCACTGCCCGGTGGTCGGATCCTGATGACACGGACCTGGCTGACAGATGCACGGGTGCGCGCTGTCGTTCGTCAGCGTGCACTGGTCGGCGGGATTCGGGCACGTTCCGCCGCACGTCGGCGCGGCGCCGATGACCGGAGCACAGAACTGTGTCGGCGGCGTGCTGCAGACGCAATTCTGGTTGGCGTCGGGCAGGCACTTGAGCGTCGGATCGGTGCAATCGCCGCCGCACGTGCCGGTGAGCGGGTTCTTGCCGCACGGTGGAGGCGGCTCCTCGCCGCATGCGCACACGATCTTGCCGGCGGAGGTCACGGTCTTGCGGCAGATCTGCAGCGGGTCGGTGCACGTGCCGCCGCAGACGCCGGCCTTGTCGGGCGATCCTTCGCACGGCGCCGGCTGGCAGTTGCAGCCGTTCGGGCTGGTGACGCATTGCTGCCCCGCCGGGCACGCGCCGTTGCAGCTCCGGCCGCCGTTCGCGCCGCACAGGACGGGGAACTTCGTTGCGGGGACGCAGATCTTGGTCGCCTGGAACTTCGTGACCGGGCGCACGCCGAATTGATCGGCGAGAACCTGGTTCCCGGGGACGTCCGTCTTCGGGCACTTGGCGACGTAGCAGACGTAGTCCTGACGCAGCGGCTGGCCGGAGACGTCGGGGGCGGTCGGTGGCGGCTGCACGTTGTCTTTCGTCGCCGGCACGCAGAACTCGAACGGCTTCACCAGCGTGCAGCCGCGCTGCGAGAACTGCGGTTGGAGATCGGCGATCATGTCGACCGCCGCGCTGATCTGGAACTTGTCGGTCATCTTGTAGCAGATGAGATGATCGGCGCGGCCGCCCGCGAGCGCGGGCGCGGCGCCGAACAGAGCGGTCGCGACGCACGCGACCGCAACCCATCGTCGGTTCATGAAACTCTCTCTTTCTCGACCCGGAGCAGGAGGTCGCATGCGTGTCACACGATGATTGCGCACTGTCGGAGCGCCGCTCGTTCGGCGGCGCGCGCGCGGACCACTCGTACGAATGCCTCGTGGCAATCCCCTCGACGATACGCGCCGGCCATTCCCGCGCGTCGTGACGCGAAGTTTACGCCTGGATACGAACGGGTAAAGAAAAATCTGAACGTAGAAATCTTCTTTTAGTGTGAGGGACGGCACACGCTGCGCGACCCGACACGGCGACTTTGCACCACCCGCACAGACGGCGTGCGCTCGCGCATGCAGGCGTGCCGCCACTGGCATTTTCGGCCACCGCAACTCTGGCGCCATTCGGTGTTGAGAGTGGACTAGGAGGTGTCACGCACCATGTCGATTCGCATCGCAGTTCCGGTCCTCGCCGTCGCGCTGCTCGCGGCGCCTGCATTCGGCGCGGGGCCGTCACCGAAACCGTCACCGGCCGCGAGCCCGGCGACCGTCAGCTCACCGAAGTCGAGTCCGGCGACGATGAGCTCACCGAAACCCAGTCCGACGCCGGCGAAGCACGCCGCAACGAAGCACCGGGCGCGCAAAGTCGCGACGGCAAAGACGAGCACGTCTCATCGGCACGTGCTCACGCCCACCACGACCGCGGCGCCGAACGGCGTCGCGAAGTAACGTCACAGAAGCGCGGGGTGCGTACGACCCCGCGCGACCTGCGCCGCTGGCCTAGCAGCGGGTCACTCGATAGCTTGAACCTGTCACGCCGCGAGACTTCGTCGACGCGAGGAGCGCGATCATGAGTCGATTGCTCGTCTGCCTGATGCTGCTCTCGGTCGCTGCGTGCGCCGCCCCGCCACGAGGCGGTGGCGTCCGGCCCGCGCCGCCGGGACCATTCGACGCCGTTCGCGCGGTGTGGGGCGACTACTCGGGCATGTGCCCACGGAACTACGACTTCTGTCACGCGCAACGGCGCTCGCTCTGTTGCCCGAGCTGGCGCGGCTGTTGCGAGGACGCGTCGGGGCCGTACTGCTGCTCGGCGCCGCCGCCGCCCGGTGACTACTACGGCCAGCGCCGAGAGTACGAGCACGAGCAGTACGAGCGCGACGACGGCGGTCGATCGCAATACGCCGGCTGCGACGCGCGCGACATGATGTGCTCGCAAGGCGGGCGCACGATCTGCTGCCCGCAACCGTCGCGCTGTTGCGCCGACGCCGACGGTCCGTATTGCTGCGGCTCCGACGATCGCGGTCGGTACTAGCCTAGTGTCCCGTCCCGGAACACTAGCGGCCGCTTTGGTATAAGCGGTCGCGCCATTCCCGCTCGCTGCGCCGACGGGTGCAGCCCCGCACGGATCCGTGTGGGGCCGCGTTGACTGCGTCAGGGCGCCTGTTCACGATCGAACCAATGCTGCGTTACGCGGCGGTGCTCGCAGCGACGCTCGTCGCGATGCTCCTCGTCGATACCGGCGAAACGGCCATGGCGTTTTCCTTGACGAGCCCGGCCTTCACGGCGAACGGTGCCATCTCGAAGGAGTACAGCTGCGACGGTGCGAACCGCTCCCCCGAGCTGGGATATCTCCCCGGCGATGTGACTGGGCTCCCCGCGGGCGTGCCCGCGGACGAGACCGTTCGCGGCGGGACGCACGGCACGAACAGCTTTCGCAAGCTCGGCTACGGCGGCCCGTGCCCGCCTCCGGGGAAGGTGCACCATTACGTCTTCAAGCTGTACGCGCTGAGCGCGCCGACGGCATTGAAGCCTCGAGCGACGAAGGACGACGTGCTGCACGCGATCGAAGGCCACGTCGTCGGACAGGCGGAGCTGATCGGGACGTACGCGCGCTGAGACGCGCGCGATCAGGGCTTCGCAGGTGCGGCGTCCGCAATCCAGCGTGTAGCTGGTCGACTCCAGGCTGGCGAGCAATCGTCGTGTGATGAAGGCGACGGCGCCGAGCAAGCCGAGCACGAGAGGCAACTAACCTAGGCTAATTGTCGCCGGCCGGCACCGCCTGTACCGTCTCGCCGTCGCGCACCGCTTGGCCGACGTTCAGCGCGACCAGGTCATCGGGCGCGATGCCGGACGTCACCTCGACGGTGCGGCCGTCGTCGAAGCCGAGCGTCACCTCGGCGAGGTTGAGCCGGTCGTCGCGGACGACCGGCACGTAGACCTTGCCACTGCGAAACACGAGCGCGTCCGCGGGCACCTGCGGCGTCCCGCCGCGCAGCGCGACCGTGAACGTCGCGCGCGCGTACATGCCGGAGAGCAGCGCGCCGTCGTCGTTCGGAACGTCGACCTCGACGCGCATCGTCCGCGTCGCCGGATCGAGGGCGTCGGCACGGCGAGCGACGGTCCCCGTGAACTCGCGGTCCGGAAGCTCGCGCACTCTCATCGTCGCCGGGTCGCCGACGCGAACGTCCGGCGCGGCGCTCTGCGGCACCTCCGCGTACACCCGGACGGGCGAGATCGTCCCCATGATGAGAATCGGCGTGCTCGGCGAGCTGCCGGAAGTCGTCGCCTGCGGCACCAGCGTCCCGGGATCGACGTTCCGCACGGCGACGATCCCGTCGAACGGCGCGCGGATCGTCTCATAGCTCTGCATCGCGATGAGCTGCTCGAGCGTCGCCTTCGCCTGGAGCATCGCCGCTTCCGACTCATCCGCGGCCTGGCGCGCGACGATACCCTGGCGCAGCAGTTCGCGATTGCGGCGGTTCGTCGCG
>VBKW01000139.1:1001-25505 GCA_005879405.1 Deltaproteobacteria bacterium | reverse complement strand
CGCATGCGCCCGACGGGCAAGGGCAATACGTTCTGGTTCGAGCTGCCGCTCGAATGCGCTGCAATCGCGTCCGCGGCGTAGATCTCGGAGAGTGCAACGGCGAAACTTTCGGTATTCAAAGCGTGACCGTCACGCGCAGAAAGGTTGCAGGAATGGAGGTGGCATCCTTGTTGGGGCTTTGGTTGTGGCTATTGAAAAGAGCGTCCAGCTCATTCTCTAGATCGGTTGCTCGCCCGTCCTTTTCGGCGGCGTCAAACGCATTCATCGTCGGCCCATAGTATTTCCTGAACGCAGCCATCAGCTCTGACGGAACGCTGGGATAGTTGAACGTGTATGTGTCTCTGACTAAGGTTATCTTTTCCTGAGGAACAGCCGCGCCGGCAAATCGCTCGATGACGTTGCTCTCGATCCCCCATGTCATTGGGCTGATGAAGCCTTCCGGTGGTGGCGGCGTGTAGGCGGAGCTGATCTTCAGAATTTGCGCGACCAGCGTAGGATCACCTGGAATCCAATTGCCCATGACGATGCGTCCGCCGGGGCGCGTCACCCGCACTATCTCCTTGGCCACGTCATGCGGTTTCGGCGCGAACATGGCGCCAAAGATGCTCACGACGAGATCGAACGACTGATCTTTCAGCTCGTGCAAATTGCTCGCGTCGCCTTCTTGAAACCGGCACTTCGTGAGGCCCATCTCCTTGGCGCGCCTGTTTCCAGCTTCAACCAGGTTCTGGGCGATATCCACGCCCAACACGTCCGCGCCGAGTTTCGCGGCGGGCACGGCCGTCGTGCCATCGCCGCAGCCGAGATCCAGGACCTTCATGCCTTTCTCGATCCCGAGTCGGTGGATGAGCGCCTCTCCGCTCTCGCGCATGCTCTCGGCGATCCGGGTGAAATCGCCTTTTTCCCAAAGTGCCTTGTTTGGATTCATCGAGTCACTCCGGGGCACCGGTCGTTCATCGCCCTCTCAGCCCATTCGGTGAACGGCGCACCGCTTGTTGCCGGACGGATCCCGCAGGTAGGCGAGATACATCTTCCCGAGGCCGGTTTCGCGCACGCCCGGCGGATCCTCACAGGTCCTCCCGCCGTTGGCGACGCCAGCCGCATGCCACGCGTCTACCGTGGCCGGATCCGCGACGTTGAAGCCGACCGTCCCGCCGTTGGCAGCGGTGGCCGGAGCGCCGTCGATCGGCTTCGTGACGGCGAAGACGCCCGTCGGCGACAGATAGAAGAGGCGTCCCTTCTCGTGCATGACACCGGCCGGTATGCCGAGCGTGCCGAGCACGGCGTCGTAGAACTTCCTGGATGCGTCGAGGTCGTTGGCGCCGACCATCACGTGGCTGAGCATTGCGTCTCTCCTTTTCGTCGTCGTCGTTTGCGCATGCGAGAACCGACAAAGAGTCTTCCGCCTACGGCACCGCGGCCTCTATCACACCTCGCCCCTTCGGGTTCAAAGGAATCGATAACGCACCCGTGGCGGACCAAGTGCGAGATCGTAGGAACTCCGAACGGATCGTAGGAACTGCGAACGGGCTCTTTGGTGGCGCTGATCCGATAGGTGACACCGGCTTACGCATGCACTGCGGAGCGGGACGATCGAGTTCTGCGCAACGCATGGGACCTCGACGTCATCCGCGATCGCATCCCGCTGGGGTCGGCGGTCGCGTGGCGGGCAGCCGGCGCATAGCAGGTCGCGGTGCGTCTTCGTGACATGGATGCGCCGCCGCGGCCCGTCCCTGAACAGTTGCGACGTCCGTCGGCCGATGGCGCAAGTCGTTGCGACCGAACCTTGCGCTGCCCATGGCGCTTTCAGCCCGTCGGTGCGAGCGACCCCGCTCTCCGGTCGCGTCTTCGCCACGTCGAGTCGCATAAGCAGCATCCCAAAAGACGTAGGGACGATGGACGGAACCGCATGCAGTAATTCCGGATGTCGCAGCACTGCCCTCTCCTGAGACGCGCTCCACGAACGATAGACGACGGTATGGCGATTGCTCGATTGCCGCATCGCGATGACAGACGCGTCAGCCGCGTACGCGCGGAACCGATCGCCCCCGAAGCGAAGAAGAGCGGCAAAAACGTATTCGACATGTCAACGCTACTCAATGCAGATGTGGAGGAATGATGAAGCGATCAGCGTTCGTATTCACCCTACTCGTGCTCTCCGTGTCGACGGCCTTCGCGCAGAGCAGCGGCAACTTCGATGCCGACGTCAACCCAACTGTCTGTACGCTCAACGCCAGTAGCGGGAACTTGAGCCCTCTCTGCAGCCCAACGGCCGACGGGACCGAGTGCGTGCTGTTGGACACCACGATCAAGACCTCTAGTGGGAACGGGACCACGCTGTTGATCACACCCTCGGCGGTTACCGGGCTCTTCACCAGCACGAAGCTGTCGACGACCATCAACACCGCTACGGCCGACATCGGGGTCGAAGTGTGCGTGCAGGTGGCTGGGGGGCATGTGCTCCCGAACCCGACGCCCGCGGCGCCCGACACGAGCTGCGTCGTGTACGATCAGCGGTTCCAGCAGATCAGCAACACCTTGTTTACGAACGTGGCAACCTGTGCCGCCGGGAACGCCGGTGCGGTCTGTACCTCAGATGCGAACTGCACCGCAGGCACAATCTGCGGTCCTCCTGATCTCACCGGCACGCAGGTGTGTACGTGCGGGTTCGATCTGACATTGAGCACGCTCTCGGCGCACAGCTTCAATTTCATTGCGCAAGTGCCAGGGGACAATCTCCCGCACCATGTCAGAGCAACATGGAGACTCACCGGCGTCAATCAGACGGTGGGGGCGAGCAGCGTCGCCGCATGCGTGGGGCCGGCCGATGTCACCGTCACGCAAACGAAGATCTTCAAGAACAGCGGCTCGTCGCTCGCGTTCTGAACCCGACCTCGACCTGCGCGTAGCGTCGGCGAGCGGGAACAGGCTGGGGGAACCGCAGCTCGGCGGCGGTTCCCCCGCTACAATCGTTCTCTACGCGGCGCGTCCCGCGCTGCCGGATTGACACTCGCGCCGTCGCGGGCGGGATTTGAGAATCAGGGCTGAGGCAAGAGCCACACCGTTGAGTGGAGCGACCGAGTCGCAGCCGGATCAAACGGCTACGTGGGCGCGAAGATGCAACGTGCAGACTCCGAGTGGGAGAGTTTCGGATCTTCTAAACGGGCCGGCATCGACACGCAGGGATTTCGACGGTTCGATGCAGTTCGCCGCGGGGCGTTGCTCTTGATGTTAGCCGGGCACGCCGGGCGGCGGTATCCAGGTCGTCCGTGACGGTGCCGATCACCCTGCCCGGCCCCCGCGCTCAGAACCCGAAGGCTTCGATCGGCACGCCCCGCGCCTTCTCGCATGCGCTGCGGAAGTCGTAGGGTACCTCGTCGACGCAGTCCGGCCACTGGCCGGTCGAGACCCAGAACTCGGCGAGGCCGAGGCGCGCGCAGAGCGGCACGAAACGGGGATCGTTTCGAAGCTCCGGCATGCTGGCGTGGAACAGGAGTGCCGGGCGGTAGCCGTCCGGGCCCATGATGTCGTCCGGCGTGCCCCGCGGACCGAGCCGCGCCTGTTCCGCAGTACGGTACGCGTCGTCGACCAGGCCGAGATGCGCCGCGTACACGAGGCGCGTGACGTCGACCCATCCCGTCCGCGCGACGTGCGCGGCGAGCGCGTCGCGGATGCCGCCGATCCTTCCCGGGGTGGGATCGCGCTTCGCCTGGATGAACGCGAGGCCGTCCTGGAACTCTCGCATGGTGAACTTCCCGACCGACTCCAGCAACGGGTCGACCGCGGACCAGTCGCCGAGGAAGGCCTTCGCTCGGAGCAGGTTCGGTATCGGGAAGTTCATGCCCGGGACGCGCGCCAGGACATCCTCGAAGACCGGCACGGCCTCCGCGACGCGCCCGGCGGCCATCAGCGCGAGCCCGAGCATGTTCGCGAGCATCGGATTCAGCGCGTCGAGCTGATACGCCCGTTCCGTCTCTTCCGAGCTCGCACGAACCCACCCGAGGTTTCGCGCGTACCACGCGACGTATCCCTGCGCCTGACCCACCCCAGGCACCCGCCGGATGCGTTCGATGATCGATACGCTGTCCCCGAATCGTCCGAACGGCGGGACCAGAAAGAGCTGCGCCACCAAGGCCTCGATGTTCTCCGCATCGAGTGCCAGCGCCCGCTTCGCCTCGCGCGACACGAGATCGGCGCTCGCCGCGCGCTCGGTGAACGGCTGGTAGAAACGCAGAAACGAGCGCAGGAACGCCAGCCGACCCCAGGCCTCCGCGAAGCCCGGCGCGCGTTGCGTGGCGACCTCGAGCAGCCCGACGCTCGTGCGCAGCTCGTCCGGCGCGTACGAGGCGGGACTCGCGCGCAGATAAAGGTCGTAGACCGCAGGATCGATCGCTTTCGACGAAAAGCTCGTGAAGGTCTGATCGAGCGCGTGAGCGATCTGCTCGGCGATCTCGTCCTGCACGGCGAAGATGTCTTCAAGGCCGCGGTCGTAGCGGTCCGACCAGAGGGTCGTCTGCGAGGCGGACTCCACGAGGTGCGCCGAGATGCGCACCCGCCCGCCCGCCCGGCGAATCGAGCCGTCGAGGATGTGCGTGCACGCGAGCTCGTGGGCGACCTTGCGCGCCGCCTTGTCCGCGCCGCGAAACTGGAAGCTCGACGTGCGGCCGATGACCTTCATCCGGGCGCCGCGCAAGAGACGTTGGATGATCTCCTCGGAAACGCCGTCCGAGAAGAACTGCATCTCGCGATCGTCCGAGAGGTTGTCGAAGGGCAATACGGCGAGGAGCGGCTCGCGACTCGCAGACGGCGCCGCGGCGACGGCCGAGCCGGCGGCCGCGAGCCCGAACGCCTCGATCCACTCCGTCATCTTGTCGAGCTGGAGGTGTCCCTGCGAGACGAGGCGCTCGGCGAGCGGTCCGCGGATCGTACGCCGCACGTCCGCCGAGACGAGCGCCGAGCCCGGAGCGCTCCGGGCCATCAGGCGCGCTGCGACGTTCACGCCGTGCCCCAGCAGGTCCCCGTTCGGCTGCACCACGACGTCGCCGAGATGCACGCCAATCCGCACCTTGGGCTCGCACTGCTCTGCGAGCGCGAACGCCGCTTCGACGGCGGCGAGGCTCGAACCGAACTCGAGCATGAAGCCGTCGCCGGCAGTGTTGAACAGGCGGCCCCCGTGCAGCCCGGCGATGCCTTCGACTACACCGCGGAGCGCCGTCACCTCAGCCGCCGTCTTGGCCTCGTCCGCCTCCGTGCGCGCCGAGTAGCCGGCAACGTCGAGCGCGACGATCGTTGTGAGCCTGCGGGATGGTAACTCTGCGGCCATGACGGGCGAACACGCTGATAGCCCACGTTCGGGCGGAGGGACAACCGAGGGGCGAAGCGCGGTGTGTTGGGCCGCACGAAAGAAACGACCTCAGGCGCAAGGCACCGAAAACCCAAAGCGGAGGGGGTGGGATTCGAACCCACGAGGGCTTACGCCCTGCCGGTTTTCAAGTGCGGCGGTTGCGGTCCTGTCGCGTCCTCCGTCGTCACGGCAGGTCACCTTCTACACGGAGTTGCAGCCGCCGACGTCCCACGGAATCCCGGTTGGTCCCATCCCGTCCCGGATAGTTGATGGGGAACTGGATGGGGGGTTTCTGGGCCGCGCCCGAGTCGGGATCGATCACATCCCGCGATCACGGCGCCATCAGGCGGCCCGCCGTATGCGGATCTCGGCCTCGAGACCCGCAGCCTCCACCAACCGCAGTACGCGGTCGATCGTGACCTTCTGAAGACTGCCCGAGAGGATCCCGGTCACCGCGCTTCGCGGAAGACCTGAGCGACCGGCTAGCTCCCCGTGGGTAAGCCGTCGACGGGAGGCCTCTCGCACGACGGCGGCAATCAGTCGAGCTTTGACCACTGCTTCCAGAGCACGACCTTTTGAAATCCCCATCTGCTTCGCAAGACTCGCAGCTGACGTTCTCGTACGCATCACTTGACCTCCTTGAGGCGTCTTCTCACCAGCTCCACGTGGCGCAGCGGTGTACGCTCTGTCGTCTTCTTGAACGCGTGAACAACGTACACCATTCCGCTCCGCGGGATCGCGTAGACGACACGGTACGCACCCGAGCGATCCTTCAGCCGGAGTTCGTGCATCCCTCGACCGATACTCGGTACCGAGCGAGACAGCGGCATCGACAGCGTCAGTCCCGCATCCAGCCTTGCCATTGCGTCAGCGAGATCGCCTCGAACGGAGTCTGGGAACGCTTCCAGCTCGCGCTGGCACGCAGGCAAGACAACAACCACGGGTCACATTGTCTCACTTATGAGACGTCGGTGTCGAGGGACCAGCTATACCAACGCTGCAGATTCCGGCGGTCGTCTCCGATTGCGCATGACCGACTTGAACTGTCCCGGCGCCGACAGAACGGGCCTTCTTCTCTTGCCATAGTTATCGGAACTCGATAACCTCACCCGGGTGATACAGAGCTTTGGCAACCGCCTGGCTCAAGATCTATTCGATGACCGCGCGTCTGGAGCCGTCCGTCGCTTTCCGCCGGAACTGCGGCGGGCAGTTCGGCGCAAACTTCTCTACCTGCACGATGCGGCCGAGCTTCGCGATCTTCGTGTACCTCCCGGCAATCGCCTCGAGGCGCTGCGAGGCCGGTGGAAAGGATTTCATGCGATTCGCATCAACGATCAGTGGCGCGTGGTGTTCCAATGGGCCACGGGCAACGCCAGTGCCGTACAGGTCGTCGACTACCACTGAGGAGCGATGCTCATGAGACAGCCCAAAAACCCCTTTCACCCGGGTGAGATTCTGCTCGAGGAGTTCCTCAAGCCCGGCGGCATCAGTCAAACGGCCTTCGCCGAGACCTTGGGCTGGACGCGCGCCCGTCTGAACGAGCTGATCAAAGGCAAACGCGGCATAACCGCCGATACCGCGCTCGATCTCGCAGAGGCGCTCGGAACCTCGCCCAAGGTGTGGATGAATCTTCAGGCGACGTGGGAGCTCGCGCAGGCGGAGCGACGGCGGCGGAAGGTGGCGTAACGGGCGGCTCGGAAGAAAAGGGCTCAGATCTCCACGCCGGGAAAGCGCTCGCGAATAGCCTGCTCGAGCCGGCCGACTTCGTCCGGCCGCAACAGACCCCGGCCGACGCGCCGCCGGACGCCGTCCAAGAGATCGAGCCAATCCTCCAGCGGCGGGTGCTCGATCGGCTGACGTCGTTCGGCGCGCGCCGGGCGCGCGGAGAACGTCCACCGATTGCCGAAGTGCTGCGCGTACACCCGGATCGTGTCGCCCTCCGGCGTCCGACGTTTCCAGCTGATCTCAGCTCTCGGCACGGGCAGGAGCATAGCTGAGGAGCTGACACTCGATGGGTCCGTTCCAGAGCGCGCGCCGCGCCGTTGGCCGGCGGTGGAACGCACTTTCGAACGCCGGATTCCCGGACAGGATGACCATCCGCCAGCCGTCGAGTCGGCGAAAGCTCTCGCCGAGGTGGAAGTAGAACGTCTTCATTCCTTGCTGCCCGCCGGCCTTCAGCCGGTTGCCGTACGGCGGATTGCTGACCAACAAGCCGGGCGGCGCCGTCGGAATCGGCAGAGGCTTGCCGGCGTCTGCCTGCGCGATACGTACGGTGTCGGCCACGTCCGCCGCGGCGACGTTCTTGGCCGCAGCGACGACGGCCTCTTCCTGGCGATCGAATCCGGCAATCGCGTAGGGTGCCTGCCGCTCGCCGGCCTGAGCCTCGCGGCGGAGATCGGTGAGCGTCCGCGTAGCGTCGGCACCCATGTGCGGCCAACGTTCGACCGCGAACGCGCGCCTGAGGCCCGGGGCGCGCCGGCGCGCGATCAACGCGGCCTCGATCGCGAACGTGCCCGAGCCGCACATCGGATCGAGGAGCGGCTCGTCCCCGGTGTACTTCGCCGCGCGCAGAATCGCGGCTGCGAGCGTCTCCTTGAGCGGCGTCACAATCGGGCTCACGCGGTAGCCGCGGCGGTGTAGCGGCTCGCCGCAGAGATCGAGCGAGAGGGCGAGCTTCGCCTTGGCGAGATGCGCCACCACGCGTACAATCGGCTGCCGGGTGTCGACGTCGGGGCGCGCGCCGAACTTGCTCCGCATGCGATCCGCGATGGCATCCTTGATCTTCAGCCCGACGAACCCCGAGTGGTCGTGCTCGCTGTCGCGGAGCGTCGCCTCGACCATGAACGTCGAGGCGGTAGTGAGATGCTCTTCCCAGGGCACGCTCGCCGCCGCATCGTACAGACCCTCGGCCCCGTGCACCTCGAATTCGCCGAGGGGATGTAGCACCCGCATGGCGATGCGGGTCCAGAGACAGATGCGGAGCGCCTCCTGCAGATTGGCTGCAAAGCGCACGCCGCCGCGATCCTGCCGTATCTTCACGGCGCCGAGGTCGCTCAGCTCCGCGGCGAGGAGATCCTCGGTGCCACGCGTGGTGGTGGCGAACAACGAAAGCCGGCGGGGCATTGCGTCGCTTAGCCCGCCTCGACCGTCACGTCCACTACCGTCACGCCGCGACCGTCAGCAGGACGGCGGCGCCCATCAGCTAGCGGAGGGGGTGGGATTCGAACCCACGAGGGCTCGCGCCCTGCCGGTTTTCAAGACCGGTGCCTTCAACCGCTCGGCCACCCCTCCAGAGTGACGGCTGCGGCCTACGTCAGTTGTAGCGCACGAGTATCGCCCTCGGGAAACCCGCCCTCGAGCGTCCCTTCGCGATGCCGCGCGATGGACAACATTCGCGTCGACACGAAATCGCGAACCGTCGTGGTGACGTGGACCTCGACGAATGGGTGCGTACCGCCCAACAATCGGACCTCGATGGACGCGGGGCGGATCGCCAGCGCATCCACGTCAGCGGTGAGAATGGCGCGGATCGATCGATAAAGCTTCCCGGCGCGAATGGGGGCCATGCAGGGATCCACCGACGATCGGACGGAGAACGTCACCCCGTCGCTACGCCGACTCACGTACACGAGCGCTCGCGCGAGGACGCAATGCACACACGCCCGATCTCGGTCACCACGCACATGGCGACGCATAGCAGAGGCGCTGAGACGCCGCGACCGTGCTCACCGGCACGGCCGGCCGTGCGAGCCCGAGCAGCGCATCTTTCGGTAAGCACGGACGTTTTTGATCGGCTCGACGCTACGCCGGCGCCGACCTTCGCGGAGTGACGGCGACGGATTAGCCGTCGCGCATCGCTTCATCGCCCTGGGCAGCGTCAAATTTTCGAGCTAAGCCCACCGTGTCACCATGACGATCGCGCTCACCCTCGTCGCGCTCGCGGTCGTGCTCGCCGTACTCGATCGCCTCGTTCCCGGACCGATGTCGCGCGCGGCGCTCGGTCTGCAGCGGGCCGTCGGGGGGCTGACCGTCAACTCCGTCGCCATTCCCGGCTTCACGATCGCGTATCTCGATGGTGGACGCGGCGAGCCACTCGTGCTCGTGCATGGAATCGGCGCCGACAAGGACAGCTTCGCACTGGTCGCGCCCTGGCTCCGCGGGATCGGCCGCATGATCATCCCCGACCTGCCCGGATTCGGCGAGAGCAGCAAGCCCGCTGACGCCGACTACTCGATCGAGGCGCAGGCGGAGCGGCTCGGCCAGTTCCTCGACGTCCTCGGCTTGGCACGCGTCCACCTCGGCGGCAGCTCGATGGGCGGCGCGATCGTCCTCACCTTCGCGCACCTCCATCCCGAGCGCGTCGAGACCCTTTGGCTGCTTGCGCCGGCCGGGGTCGGGCAGGCGGCTGAATCGGAGATGCTGCGCCGGTATCGCGACCGCGGCGAGTATGCCCTCTTCGCTCGTACGCTCGCTGAATACGCCGGGGTGATGCGCATCTGCTTCACGCGGCCGCCGTTCATGCCGTATTGCGTACGGCACGAGCTCGCCCGCGCCGCCGGCGACAACTATGCGCTGCACACGCGGATCTTCCGCGACCTCGTCGCTCAGCCCGTCACGCTCGACACGCTGGTTGCCGGCCTGCAGACCCCGACCCTGATCGTGTGGGGCGATCAGGACCGCGTGCTCGACGTGTCGGCAGCGGAGATCCTGCATCGGGCGTTGCCGAATTCGCGCCTCATCACGATGCCTCGTGTCGGGCACCTGCCGATGGTCGAGGCGCTACGGCGAACGGCGGCGACGTATCGCGCCTTCCGCGCGTCGGCGCGAGAGCGTGCCGAGGAGCCGACGGCGCCGAGCACGCGTCGCGCCGGCTGACGAGATGGCGGGACGCGTCCGTAGCGGGCGGCTCTCGAACGGCGTGCGCTACGGCGCGTCGTGCGGGAGGCCGAGCAAGCGCTCCGCGATGACGTTCTTCTGGATGTTCGGCGTCCCGCCGCCGATCACGTAGGGCGGCCACCCGAGCATCACGCGCTGCCACTTGCCGTCGTCGATCGCGTGCGGCGACTTCTTCGCCAGCACGCCGTACGTGCCCTCGATGTCACGCGCGAGTCGGCCGGACTCGATCTCGACGCGGGCGCGGATGAGCTTGTTGATCGACGTCTCGGCGCCGAGCGCCTCGCCGCGGAGCTGTTTGGTGAGAAAGCGGAGACCGTTGAGACGCATCGCCTCGACCTGCGTCTCCATGCGCGCCAGACGTTGGCGGATGCCGGGATCGTCGAGCGCGCGGCGGCCGCGGCGGCGACACCGCGATGCCAGCTCCTTCAGGCCTTCGAGGCGGTGTTTCAGCGCCCAGACGTCGCCGATCGAGCTGCGCTCGTTCGCGAGCGCGTCCTTCGTCACGTCCCAGCCCTGCCCTTCCGCGCCGAGCCGGTTCGCGACCGGCACGCGCACGTCCTCGAAGAACACCTCCGCGAACATCGTCCCGCCGTTCATCTCCTTGATCGGCTTCACCGTCATGCCCGGCGTGTCCATGCGGACGAGGAGACAGGTGATGCCGAGATGCTTCGCCGCGTTCGGATCCGTGCGGACGAGGAGGATCATCCACTGCGACCACATCGCGAGGCTCGTCCAGATCTTTTGGCCGTTCACGACGTAGTCGTCGCCGTCGCGGACGGCTTTGCATTGCAACGACGCGAGGTCGCTCCCGGCGCCGGGCTCCGAATAGCCCGTGCACCACTGGATCTCGCCGCGCAGGATCGGCGGGATGTGCTCCGCCTTCTGCGCGTCGGTGCCGTACTTGATGAGCGCGGGGCCGACCCACGCCAAGCCCATGTAGCTGATGCCGAGCGGCGGCGCCTTCTGGCGCGCCATCTCCTCCTTGAGGATCATCTGCTCGACGAGCGAGCCGCCGCCGCCGCCGACGTCCTTCGGCCAGTTGAAGCCGACCCAACCTTTCGCGAGCAGATCCTGGTTCCACTTGTAGAGCGCCGGCAGGCTCGCGAAGCCGCTTTCGAGATCGCCGTCGCCGCTCGCGCCTTTCGGCAGGTGATCACGGATGAAGGCGCGCACCTCGGCGCGGAAGTGTTCCTCTTCGGGTATCTTGGCGACTCCTGCAGCGCGAGGACGCGCTCGTAGTGCTCGTCGGGGGCGCCCATCCACACGTGGCAGTGGCGGCCGCGCTTGTAGAAGAGGTGGGCGTGGCACTCCCACGTGTAGCCGATCGCGCCGTGGATCTGGATGCACTCCTCGCCGGCGGCGTCGAGCGCCTCCGACGCGGCGGCCTTCGCCATCGCCGCGTACGACGCCGCCTCGGCGGGCGACTGCTCGACCGCCCACGCGCCGTAGTAGACGAGCGAGCGCGCCGACTCGACGTCGACGAGCAGCTCGGCGCAGCGGTGCTTGACGCCTTGGAAGCGCCCGATCGGCGACCCGAACTGACGGCGGACCTTCGCGTACTCGACCGCCATCGCGAGCGCGGCGTCGGCGGCACCGACCATCTCGGCGGCGAGGCCGATCGTCATGCGGTCGAGGACGCGCGCGATCGCCGGCCAGGCGCCGCCCGCGGCGCCGAGGCGCGCGCTCGCCGGGAGCCGCACGCCGTCGAGATGCACCTCGGCGGCGGGTTTCGTCGGATCGACGACGACGAGCGGCGTGACGCGCACGCCGGGCGCCGTCGCCGGCGCCGCGAAGAGGCTCACGCCGCCCTCCTCGCGCGTGGCGACGAGAATCAGATCCGCGTGCTGCGCATCGGGAACGAAGAGCTTCGCGCCATCGAGCACGACGTCGCCGCCGGTCGCGCCGCCGCCGCTGGTCGACCCCGGGCCGCCGCCACCGCGCGTGGTCGCCGCGGCGCCCGCGGATTCCGCCGGCCGCGCGCGCGTCGTGATCGCATCCGGGGCGAGTACGTCGCTCTCCTCGAGAACGGCGATCGTCGCGATCGTCTCGCCCGCCGCGATGCCCGGGAGATACGCCGCGCGCTGCGCGTCGTCGCCGAGGAGCCGGATCGCGGTCGCCGCCGCGTCGACGGCGAGGAGCGGCAGCGGCGCCAGGCTCTTCCCCATCTCCTCGAAGACGACGATCAGATCCTCGCAGCCGAGGCCGAGACCGCCGTGCGCTTCCGGAATCGTGATGCCGGGCCACCCGAGCTCGGCGAGACGCTTCCAGAGGGCCCGGTCGAGCGGCTGGGGCTTCGCGGACCATTCGAGGATGCGATCGAGGGGCAGCTCGGCGTCGAGAAAGCGGCGCACCTGCGCGCGCAGCTGCTCCTGCTCTTGTGTGAAGCCGAAATCCATCGCGCGACCTCCGCACGCCAGCATGCATCAGGTCGCACTCATTGCAAGAGCGCCGGCAGACCGCCGCGGCTCCGCTCGCGGGCGCTCAGTCGCAGCCGCCAGAGGGCACGAGCGGCGTCAGTCCGACGATCACGGGACCGTGACTCTTCGCGCCGGCGATGACGACGGGTTTCGTCAGATCGAGATAGCCGCTCGTGGATACGTCGAGGTCGTATCGACCGTCGGCAATGCCGGTCAGCTTGAAGCGGCCCTTCCCGTCGGTCACCGCGTTTCCGTTCGACGGCGACGACAGCGTGACGGACGCGTTGGGCACGGGTTTGCCGCTACAGAGATCGAAGACCTGGCCGGCGACGGTCGCCGCGCCGCGGGTCGGCGTTTGCACGATGGAAGTCCACCCGAACGTCAGGGTGTCGACGCCCGAATCGGTGATCATCGAGCTGAACACGACGTCGGACATGGCGTACGTCACGGTGCCGGCCTTCGCCGGCCACGTGACGGTCATGACGACCGTCGCCACGGTCGTGCCCATCGCGACGAGCTGTTGCAGCTGTGGCGACGTCGCGTCCTGCAGTTTCGTGACTCGCACCTGCTTGCCGTCGGGCGGCAGGAATTGAAACGACGTCAGCGCGATGCTCCCGCCGGGACCCGCCCCCTGCACGCCGTCGACGACGAGCGTCGCACTGACCGCAGCCGATGCCGCGGTGCTGACGACGAGTATGGCGAGCGCAACGAGACCGAAAGAGGCGGCGTAACGGATGTAAGCCTCCATTGGGATGCCGGTCCACGTTGCACCGCGCTTGAGTCATTGCAAGGGCTTGATATACGCGCCGCATCCCACCGCAGAGGAGAGTCCATGCCGATCGAACTGTCGAAGGCGCTCGGCGCCGAGCTTCCGCCCAGCCGTTACTCGTGGAACGAGGACACGCTGATCCTCTACGCGCTCGGGTCGGGTGTCGGCATCGACGTCGACCAGACGAGCCCGGGTGTCCTCCAGTACGCATACGAGAACGGCCTGAAGGCGCTGCCGACGTTCGGCGTCGTGCCTGCCTTTCCCGCGCTCATGGGCATGATGAATCTCCCCGGCCTGAGCTTCAATCCGATGATGCTGCTCCACGGGGAGCAGTATCTCGAGATCGTGAAGCGGCCGATCCCGACGAGTGCGACCGTGACGACGCGGGCGCGCGTGAAGGCGATCTACGACAAGGGCAAAGGCGCGCTCGTGATCCTCGCCGCGACGACGACCGACGAGAGCGGCGCCGTGCTGTTCGAGAACGAGTTCGGCATCTTTCTTCGCGGCGAGGGCGGGTTCGGTGGCGAGTCCGGCCCGGCGCCGGGCAACGAGGCGCCGAGTCGCGCGCCCGACGCGGTCGTCGAGTATCCGACGATCACCCAGCAGGCGCTCCTCTATCGCCTCTCCGGCGACAAGAACCCGCTGCACGCCGATCCCGGATTCGCGGCGATGGGCGGATTCGACAAGCCGATCCTGCACGGCCTCTGCACGTTCGCGAACGTCGGCCGCGCGGTCATTCAGGCCTGCGCCGGCGACGACCCGACGCGCTTTCGCGCGATCAAGGTGCGCTTCGCCCGCCCGGTGATGCCGGGACAGGCGATCACGACCGAAATGTGGCGCGAGTCCGATCACGACGTGCTCGTGCAGGCGAAGGCCGGCGGTCAGGTCGTGATCTCGAACGCCAAGGTGACGCTCGCCTGAAGGCGTCCGTCGGCGCGGGCGTGGCCGCGCCGAGACGTGGTGGTGAGGTGGTCGGGGACGTGGTTGAATGAACGGGATGACGAAGCAGCCTTCGCGCCGTCGGCCGGCCGGCGCCGGCACCGCGCCGCCGGCGCGTCGCGGTCGTCGCAAAGGGCGCGCGGCCGGACGAACGCTCTTCGAGATCTCGGCGGGCGGCGTCATCTACCGGCGAACGGCGCGCGGCATCGCGATCTGCCTCATCGCCACCAAGGGCGGCACGCGCTGGCAGCTCCCGAAAGGCAAGCGCGAGGACGGCGAGTCGCTCGAGGAGACGGCCGCGCGCGAGGTCGCCGAGGAGACCGGGCTCATCGGCCGCGTCGGTTCCCGTCTCGAAAAGATCGAGCTCTGGTTCACCTGGAACGAAGCCGGGACGGCCGTCCGTCATCACAAGCTCGTCTACTTCTTCCTCCTCGAGTACGAGCGCGGCGACACCGCCGACCACGACGACGAGGTCGAGGACGCGCGTTGGTTCGATGCCGAGGAGGCGCGCGCGCGCCTCACGTTCGCCAACGAGCGCCGCGTCGTCGACCGCGCGCTCGACATCCTGGCGCACGACGAGAAGCGCTCCGCCGCCGACGTCCGCCCGTCCTAGTGTCCCGTTCCGGAAAGACGAGACGCTAGAAACGCACCGATGAAGCTTCACTCGACCTGCTCACGCGCCGGCGGGTAGCAATCGTCACGCGGCGAGCGCCGGCCGCCGATTCCTCCACGGCATCGCGTCTTCGAGCACCGCCGCGATCCGTAGCAGCACATCTTCGCGTCCGTACGCCGCGACCAGCTGTACCCCGATCGGCAAGCCGTCGGCGTTCCAGTGGAGCGGCAGCGAGATCGCCGGCTGGCCGGTGAGGTTGAACGGCAACGTCCAGCAGGCGATCTGCGACGCGCGCATGCCGACCGCGAGCGCGTTCGTCGGCGTCGGCACGAGCTCGCCGAGGCGCGGCGGCGGCTCGGCGATCGTCGGCGTGAGCAGCAGATCGAACCCGCCCGCGTGCCACTCCGCGATCCGCCGGGTGAACTCGTACAGCCAGTCCACGGTCGCGAGGTATTGGAGCGCGGGCGTCGCGTCGCCGAGGATCTTCATCCCCCAGTTGACCGCATCGAGCTCGGCTTCGATGAACGGTCCGCCGGTCAAGCTGCCGATCAGCTCGACGGTGCGCGCGATGTGCGTCGAGTACATCACCGTGAAGTGATGACCCAGCTCCGGCTGATCGAGGGCATCGGGGTGCGCCTCTTCGACGTGATGCCCGAGCGAGGCGAGCGTCTTCGCTGCCGTGTTCGCCGCCGCGACGCAGTCGGCATGCGGCTGAAACGCGCCTCCGGGCGGCGCCGTCATGAGCCCGATCCGCAGTGTACCACTCGGGGCTCCGACTTCGTCGCTGTACGGTCGCAGCGGCGGCGGCGCGACGAACGTGTCGCCCGGCATGTTGCCCGCCAGCGCGTCGAGGATCGCCGCCGTATCGCGCACGCTGCGCGTGACGACGCCGTCCGACACCATGCCGCCGACCGGTGCCCCCGCGGCGGGGCCGAACGAGGTCCGCCCGCGCGACGGCTTCAAGCCGACGAGCCCGCACTCGCTCGCCGGAATGCGGATCGAGCCGCCGCCGTCGTTGGCGTGCGCCGCCGGCACCAATCCCGCCGCGACCGCGCACGACGATCCGCCGCTCGACCCGCCCGTCGAGTGGTCGAGGTTCCAGGGATTCCGGCACAGACCGTACGCCTCCGATTCCGTCTGGCACAGCGTGCCGAGCTCGGGCACGTTCGTGCGCCCGAGGATGACGAATCCTGCCGACTGGATCTTCTGCGTGAAGTAGCTGTCGATCGGCAGCATGACGCCGAGGTCGCGCAACCGCCGGAGCCCCATGTGATACGGCTCGCCCGACTGCATTCCGAGGATGTCCTTCAAGAGGAACGGCACGCCGCGGAACGGACCGGCGGCGGGTGCCGCCGCGTCGGCGCGCGCCTTGTCGAAGCGCGGGTGAATCACCGCGTTCAGCGTCGGGTTCAGGCGCTCGATGCGCGCGATCGCGTCGTCGACGAGCTCGCGCGGGGAGATGTCGCCTTTGCGCACGAGCTCCGCCTGCGCCGTGGCGTCCAGCCATGCGACGTCGGTCATGGGCGGTGACCCTACGCTTCTCCGCCGCGGCCGTCGAGAGTTGCCGCGGAACCCGCTGGAGGCGTCGTGAGCGATGCGCCGTCGCGACCGTCGTCAGCCGCGCGTGGCCTCGATGACCGTGCGGCCGCGCATGTACGGGTGCAGCACCTCGGGAACGCGCACCGAACCGTCGGTCTCCTGGTAATTCTCGAGGACGCCGATCACGACGCGCGGTAGCGCCAACCCCGAGCCGTTCAGCGTGTGCACCAGCTCCGGCTTCGCGCGCGGCGCGGGACGATAGCGGATGCTGGCGCGTCGCGCTTGGAAGTCTCGGAAGTTCGAGCACGAGCTCACTTCGAGCCACTCACCGCACCCGGGCGCCCAGAGCTCGACGTCGAACTTCATCGCGGCGACGAAGCTGAGATCGCCGGTGCACATCTGGACCACGCGATGTGGAATGCCGAGACGCCGGCAGACGTCCTCGGCGTCGTCGAGCAGCGAGTGCAGCTCGGCGTCGGAGGTCGCCGGCTCGACGAACCCCGCCGACATCTTCTCGCGCCGGAAGCACGGCGTGTACGCGACGTGATGCACCGGGAGCACGCCCGGCTCGAAGATCTCGTCGCGATACATGTTCGTGACCGGCACCTCGGCGGTCGGCACGAACCACACGTCCTCCTCGGCGTCGCGATAGAGGTTGTCGCCGAACTTCGGGAGATTGCCGGTGCCGACGAGACATTCGCGCCGCACCATCGCCGGCGGATATACCTCCCGGTACCCGTGCTCGCGGACGTGCAGGTCGAGCATCCAGCTGATCAGCGCCCGCTGCAGCTGCGCGCCGGCGTCGCGCATGACGTAGAAGCGCGAGCCCGAGATTTTGGCGCCGCGCTCGAAATCGAGGATCCCGAGCAACTCGCCGAGCTCCCAGTGCGGGCGCGGCGTGAAGTCGAACGTGCGCGGCGTGCCGACGTGCCGCACGACGACATTGTCACGCTCGTCGCGCCCGACTGGCACGTCGGGGTGCGGGATGTTCGGCAGCTCGAGCATGCGCGCCTCGAAGCGCGCCTCGAGGGCAGCGACCTCCTCCTCGGCGGCCGCGATCGTGTCGCCGAGCGCGCGCGTCGCGGCGATCGCCTTCTCCCGCTCGGCAGGGTCCTTGAGCGCACCGATCGCGCGCGACGCCGCGCCGCGCTCCGCCTTCGCCGTCTCGAGCTTGTGGATCGCCGCACGTCGCTCGGCGTCGAGCGCGAGGAGCGCGTCGATCTCCGCCGGGTCGACGCCGACGGTGGCGAGCGACGCCTTCACCGCGTCCGATTGGTCGCGGATCAGGCGGATGTCGAGCATCGCCGGGTCGTACCATGCACCTCCGACACCGGCAATTCGCGCGCTGCTCGCGAGGAAGTCAGTGCTTTTGCGACCGGTCGATTCAGCGCCGCGGGACGAGAAACCGGCACGACGGACCGGCGGCACGACGCAAGCGGCGATCGAGCGTCGCCAATGGAGCGTCGAACGCTTCCGCGACGGCGACGTACCACGCGTCGTAGCTCGTCACGTTGCGACGCAGCCGCCAGACGCGCTCGGCGAACGGCTCGAACGGAACCAGTACGATTGCGAGACCGAGCAGATCGTTCACGGCAGCCGTCGCTTCGAGCTCGGTCAGTTGCCGCGCACGCTCGAGGCGGCGGAGGATGTTCGTCGCCTCGGCGAGGACGAGGTGGGGCGCGACGAGGTCATCTTCCGCTACTACCGCCTCGGCCCAGACGCCTTCCGATCCGGCGTCGGTAGTCGCGGCGACGAGAACCGACGCGTCGACGACGACGCTCACCGGTGATCGGCGTCACGCTGCGCCAGGATCTGCTTGCTCGTCACGCGACGGCCACTGGCGCGCTTGCGCTCGCGAACGCGCTCGAGCCAGGCGTGAATCGATGGGCGCGCGGCCAACCGCTCGAGCTCGGCTTTCAGATATTCCTGCATCGACTTCCCCTCCCGAGCCGCTCGAGCGGCGAGCTCGTCGCGCACGCGCTCGGGAATGTCCCGCACCGTGATCTGTACCGGCATGCCATCATTTTGCCATCGATAGCAGCGATTTGCCAGCGTGACGTCGTAGTTTGGGCGCGGACTCATCCCGTGTACTCCGCACGGAACGCATCGACGAGGTGCGACAGGGCGACCGTCCAGCCGCGCACCTCGATGGCGACGACGTCGAAGCGGACTGGATGCGCGTGCAGGTGATGGCGCGCCAGGTACAGAGCGGCGACGCGCGCGACGTGACGCTGCTTCAGCGTGGTCACCGACTCCAAGGCGCTGCCGTGGGCGTAGCCGCGACGGGTCCGCACCTCGATGAACACGATCGTACGCGCGTCGAGCGCCACGATGTCGAGCTCGCCGGCGTTGCAGCGGTAGTTGCGGGCGAGGATCGTATAGCCGCGCGCACGCACGAACGCGGCGGCGAGCGCCTCGCCTTCCGCGCCGCAACGCAGTCGCTCGCGCGTCATGCTCGCGGCGGTACCACCTCTCGCGAGCCGGCGAACCGCGCCGAGTAGCGGGTCCTTCCGATGCATTCGCGCTCGCAGCCGGACGGCGTGCGCGGGGCGGTGACTCTTGCTAGACTCACCCGTCGTGAAGATCACCCGCGACGAGATCCGACACGTCGCGCTGCTCGCCCGCCTCGCACTCGATCCCGCCGAGGAAGAGGCGATGACGGCGACGCTCGACGCGATCCTCACCTACATGGAGAAGCTCGCGGAGCTCGACACGTCGGCCGTCGAGCCGACGGCGCACATCCTCGATCTGCCGACGCCGTGGCGCGACGACGTGGTGACGAACGCGCCCGATGCCGATCGTCTCCTCGCGAACGCCCCTGCGCGCGACGGCGACTTCTTCCGCGTGCCCAAAATCATCGAATGAGCGTCGAGGCCGATCTCGATGCGTGGACGATCGCCGAAGCCGGCCGTCGCTTGCGGGCGCGCGAGCTCTCGGCGACCGAGCTGACGCGCGCTGCGCTCGAGCGCATCGGGGCGCGCAATGCCGCGCTGAATGCGTTCATCACGGTCGCCAGCGACGACGCGCTCCGCGCCGCGGCCGCGGCCGATGCGCGGCTCGCCGCCGGGACCGCGGCGGGACCGCTCGACGGCATCCCGGTCGCCGTCAAGGACGTCATCGCGACCGCTTGTGTGCGGACGACGGCGGCGTCGCGTATCCTCGCCGACTTCGTCCCGCCCTACGACGCGACGGTGACGGCGCGCCTCAAGGCGGCGGGCGCGATCATCGTCGGCAAGACCAACTGCGACGAGTTCGCCATGGGCTCGTCGAACGAGAACTCCGCCTACGGCAGCGCGCGCAACCCGTGGGATCTGACGCGTGTGCCAGGCGGCTCGTCCGGGGGCTCGGCAGTCGCGGTCGCCGCCGGGATGGCGCTCGGCAGCCTCGGCACCGACACCGGCGGCTCCATTCGGCTGCCGGCGTCGTACTGCGGCGTCGTCGGCATGAAGCCGACGTACGGGGCAGCCGCAAAATATCTTCGACGCCGTCAGCAGCTCGGCGTGCACCTCGAGGCCGATCACCGCCTCGTAGGTGGCGCCGGCGCCGGCACTCCGATCCACGGCGCTCACGATGCGGCTCCGACGCGTGGCGGCCGGCGCGTGTGCCACTCGGTCGCAGTTTCGTACGCGCGCGCGGTGCGCGCCGCCGTCGACACGCTCGGCGGTCTCGGCGCGCGCGCCGGTTCCGCGTCGCTGCCGCACACCGAGTACGCCGTCGCCACCTACTACGTCATCGCCACCGCCGAGGCGAGCTCGAATCTCGCACGCTACGACGGCGTCCGCTACGGCAGCCGCCTCGCGGGCGACTCGCTCCTCGACATGTACTGCCGCACGCGTGCGGCGGGATTCGGCCCTGAAGTGAAGCGTCGCATCATGCTCGGCACCTACGCGCTCTCGGCCGGGTACTACGACGCGTATTATCTGAAGGCGCAGAAGGTGCGGACGCTCATCCGCCGGGACTTCGCCCGCGTCTTCGAGCAGGCGGACGTCATCGTCACGCCGACGGCGCCGACGACCGCGTTTCGCCTCGGCGAGAAGCTCGCCGATCCGCTGCAGATGTACCTCTCCGACATCTTCACGATCTCGGTGAACCTCGCCGGCCTGCCCGGCATCGTGGTGCCGTGCGGCGTCGACGACGCCGGCTTGCCGATCGGGCTGCAGATCGTCGGGCCGCCCTTCGGCGAGGAGGTCGTCCTGCGCACCGCGCGCGCGTACGAAGCTGCGACCGAGTGGCATACGCGCCGGCCGCCACGCGTCGGAGCCGCATCGTGAGCGCCGTGGATCGGAGTGCCGGCGCCGGCGCCACCTACGAGGCGGTGATCGGCCTCGAGGTGCACGCCGAGCTGCTGACGGCGTCGAAGATATTTTGCGGCTGCCCGGCGATCTTCGGCGGAGCGCCGAATCAGCACACCTGCCCGGTGTGTCTCGGCATGCCGGGAGTGCTGCCGGTCTTGAATCGTCGCGTGGTCGAGTTCGCGATCCGTGCGGGCCTCGCCGCGCACTGCACGATCGCCCCGTACAGCCGCTGGGCGCGCAAGAACTACTTCTACCCCGACCTCGCCAAAGGCTATCAGATCAGCCAGTACGAGCTGCCGATCTGCGCCGGCGGCTGGCTCGACGTTCCCGTCGACGGCACGACGAAGCGCGTGCGTCTCACCCGCATCCACATGGAGGAGGACACCGGCAAGAACATCCACGACGCGCACGGCAGCGAGAGCCTCGTCGACTTCAACCGCTGCGGCGTGCCGCTCCTCGAGATCGTGAGCGAGCCCGACCTGTCGTCGCCGGCCGAGGCCGGCGCTTACTTGCGCGCGCTGCGGACGCTGGTGCGCTATCTCGGCATCTGCGACGGCAACATGGAGGAAGGGAGCTTCCGCTGCGACGCCAACGTGTCGGTCCGGCCGCGCGGCACGATCGCCCTCGGCGTCAAGGCCGAGGTGAAGAACATGAACTCCTTCCGCTCGGTCGAGAAGGCGATTGCCTACGAGATCGCGCGGCAGGCGCGTGTCCTCGAAGAAGGCGGACGGGTCGTGCAGGAGACGCGCCTCTGGGACGCCGATCGTGAGGAGACGCGCTCGATGCGGAGCAAGGAGTCGGCGCACGACTACCGCTACTTCCCCGATCCCGACCTGCCGCCGCTGCTCGTCTCACACGAGCTCGTCGCGGAAGTCGGACGGAGCATGCCCGAGCTGCCGGACGCACGCCGCACGCGCTTCGTCGCATCGCTGAACCTCCCGGAGTACGACGCCGAGGTCCTCACCTCGCGACGCGACCTCGCCGACTACTTCGAAGCCGTCGTCGCCGCGCACCCCAACGCCAAGGCGGCGAGCAACTGGGTCATGGGCGACGTGCTGCGCCTCGTGAAGGAGCGCAAGCTCGACGACGCGCTCGTGATCACCGAGTGGCCGGTCGCCGCGGCGCACCTCGGCGAGCTCATCGCGCTCATCGACGAGGGCGCGATCAGCGGCAAGATCGCGAAGACAGTCTTCGAGGAGATGGTCGCGACGGGCGAGGCGCCGCGGGCGATCGTCGCCGCGCGCGGGCTCACGCAGGTCTCGGACGAGGGCGCGATCGCCGCCGCGATCGACGGCGTCCTTGCGGCGCACCCCGACAAGGTCGCCGACTTCCGCGCCGGGAAGGACAAGCTCCTCGGCTTTTTCGTCGGCCAGGTCATGAAGGCGACCGCGGGCAAGGCGAACCCCACGCTCGTGAACCGCCTGCTGGTGGAGAAGCTGCGCTAGCCAGCTCGCCGCGACCGACTGAGCGCAAACTTGCCGGTCCGACGCGAGGGCCTGGGTCGAATTGCGAGCGAGACGAGGCGCGAGGGAAGCGAGGAGCGCCCTCGTCAAGCGAGGACAAGCAGGCGTAGCAGCGCTACGCCGAGCATCCGAACGACCGAGCAACGAAGTATCGTGACGCAAATCGGCCCAGGACCGCTACTTGCGCTCCAGGCCGAACGCGCGGATCAGCTTGTAGACGTGTGAGCGCGCCACGTCTAGACGGCGCGCGACCTCGGTAACGTTCCAGTCGGAGTCTTGCAGCCCTTGACGCAGGAGCAACCGCCGCGTCGCCTCTTGGAAGGTGAGGCCATGGTCATCGGCGCGGCGGTCGACGGCGTCGGGGAAGAGGTGCTGCGGCTCGACCTGCAGCGCGCCCTCGCCGGCGGCGCGGATGACTGCGGCCTCGACCGCGTGCGCCAGCTGGCGGACGTTTCCCGGCCATTCCGCGGACTCCGCCGCGCGCTGCGCGCCGCGTGACACCGTCAGCCGCCCGAGGCTATGACGCTCGCATGCCGCGGCGCAGAAGTGCGTCGTGAGCTCGGCGATGTCCTCGCGCCGCTCCGCGAGCGCGGGAACGCGTACCGGCAGCACCTGAAGACGGTACAGGAGATCCTCGCGGAAGCGCCGCTCGGTGACGGCGGTTGCGAGGTCCATGTTCGTCGCCGCGATGACGCGGACGTCGGCCAGCACCGGCCGCGCGCCGCCGAGCGGATAGTACTGCTTGGCGTGAATCAGATGCAGGAGCTTCGCTTGCGCCGGCAGCGCGAGGTCGCCGATCTCGTCGAGGAAGAGCGTGCCGCGTTCGGCAGCGAGGACTTTGCCCTCGACGCGCCGGAGGGCGCCCGAATGCGCTCCTGGAAGGGCGCCGAAGAGCTCGTTCTCGACCAGCGATTCCGGAATCGCCGCGCAGTTGAGCTCGACGAACGGCGCCCCGGAACGGGGGCCGTTGTCGTGGATGACACGGGCAATCTGGCTCTTCCCCGTCCCTGAGTCGCCGGTGAGAAGCACGGTGACGTCGAGGGGCACGACCAACGCTACCTGGCGCAGTATGGCGGCGAGCGCAGCGCTGCGGCCGATGACGTTGTCGAGCCGCAGCGTCTCCCGGAAAGGCCGCGTCGGGTCCGGGTCGTCGCGCTCGCGGACGAGCAGCCCATCAGCGAGCGGTGCGAGGTGGCGCGCGAAGATCTCGGCGTTGGCGCAGTCGTCCGCCGAGAACGGTCCCGCCGAGGCACGGCCCTGGAGGTAGAGAACGCCCCGCGGCGGGTCGGCGCCGATCGGCGCGCAGAGGACCTCCTGGATGCGCGCGATCTTGACGCTGCCGCGCTCGCGGAAGCGCGGATCGAGGAAAGCCGAGGGGGTGACGATCGTCCGCCCGGTCGCGAGGGCCTCGGCGATGATGCCGGTCGAGATCGCGGAGCGGATCGGCTCCAGCTCGGCGTCGGTGAAGCCGTGCGCGATCGACCACCGCGTCGGGTTGCCGGCCTCCTGCTCGTCGTGCAGCTCCAAGTACGCCTGGTGCGCGCGCGTCGCCTCGACGACGAGCGCCAACGCGTCACGCAGGAAGCTCGTCAGGTCGTGCTGCGCACCGAGCTCGAGCAGGCGGCGATACAGGTCGCGCTCGCGACGTATCCGTTCGAGCTCGGAGTCGGGGGCGTTCGTCGTCGGCGCGACCATTCACCATCACCATGCGTCGGCCGCATCGTCCTTCCTGGAGGACGCTTCGTACCCAGAGGTGTCCTCCAGAGTGCACAGTGCGCCGACGGGGTATCCGCGTTTAGCATAGTCCG
The DNA here is from genome assembly GCA_005879405.1 of Deltaproteobacteria bacterium. GTDB lineage: Bacteria > Desulfobacterota > Binatia > UTPRO1 > UTPRO1 > DP-19. The sequence goes on along the minus strand of VBKW01000139.1, from coordinate 1,422 downwards.
TATCGGACTGACACAATTGGCGTGCGCCTTGCTCGGCCGTCGCAGTATGACGACCCCCGATCAGGTGATCCACCTCGACGGCTCGCGCGACAGCGTACGCGCCGGGTCCGCCGCCCTCGTAGGCACGAGCGCGACCGTACGCGGATTCAAACACGCGCTCCCTTCCCTGGCTCACGCCGACGTGCCGCTCATCATCACCGGGGAGCCCGGCACGGGAAAATCGGAGTGGGCGCAGGCGATTCATCTGCACAGCGGCCGCGCGACGCGCGCCTTCGACGTCGTGCCGCTGGCGACGTTGCCGGAGCCGCGGATCGAGCGCCGCCTCTTCGGTGAAGCCGGAAAGGACGGCGTGCTCGGGCAAGGCCATGGCTCGACCGTCTACCTTGCCGGCATCGAGACACTCTCGCTGCCTTTGCAGGAG
>VBKW01000139.1:0-990 GCA_005879405.1 Deltaproteobacteria bacterium | reverse complement strand
GGCAGCGTACGCATCATCGCCGGCAGCCGCGTCCCACTCGACGTCCAGCTGCGTCTCGGACGGTTCTCACGCGCGCTGTTCCAGCGCCTCGCGCTCCTGCAGCTGACGATCGCGCCGCTGCGGGAACGGATCGACGACATCGCGGCCATCGTCGAGGATCACCTCTGGCACGCGAGCGAGGGCTCGGACGAGTCGCCGCTCGGCATTCGCGACAGCGCGATCGGAGAGCTCGCGGCCTACACGTGGCCCGAGAACGTGCGCGAGCTCATGATCGCGCTCGCGCGCATGCGCCTCGAGACGCGCACCGGCACGATCACCGCCGAGATCGTGCGCAAGGCGCTCCGCCAGCACGTCGATCGCCCGTCGCCCATCGACGTGCTGCCGCTCGACCGCATCGAGACGGACTACATCGTCGCCGCCTTGGCGCTCTGCGACGGCAATCAGACGCTCGCCGCCCGTCGTCTCGGGATCGGGCGCAGCACGCTTCTCCGTAAGCTCAAGGCGGGCGCGCCGCCGCGGAATCGCGCGGCATAGTCGCGCGGCATCCTCGTCGGCGGAGACCGAGGCGACGGCGCACGAAGCCGCCGCCTCGGTGCCCGCACCGCCGTCAGCTCACGAGCAGCGCGATCGCGAGGACGAGTCCCGCGAGATACGTGCCGAGCGCGCCGAGGAAGCGCATGGGGTTCGGCGCCGCCAACGTCGCGGGGAAGATCATGCCGGCGGCGTGGAGGTAGCGGAACACGGTAGCGGCGACGAACGTCCACGTGATCCACGCCGCCGGACCGCGCGCGCCGAGAATGTAGATCAGGAGCGCGAGGATCGGGACGTACTCGGCCGCGTTACCGTGGGCGCGACAGAGCTTGTGCAGGCGGTCGGTGGGATCGTCGCTGTAGCCGATGATTCGCTGCGCCGAGCCGCGTGTCAGCGACACCGCCAGACCCAGACCGAACAGCAGGAGCGCGAGCAGCGCGATACAAATCGTCGCGATCG
>VBKW01000141.1:6368-17436 GCA_005879405.1 Deltaproteobacteria bacterium | reverse complement strand
ACGAGTTCCACAACCTCGAGTACCAGCGCGCGCAGGACGCGCTCGCGGCCGAGCAAGCACGGCTCGAGGGTGATCCACAATACCAGGATCTGCAAAAGCAGCTCGTCGCCGCGCGCAAGAGTCTCACGGAGGGCGAGACCGCGAAGCAGATCGCCGATCGCCAGGCGCAGCTCGCCGCCCTCGACAAGCGCTTCAACGTCGCCGACCTGAATCTGCGCTTCGTCAAGAGCGAGCTCGAGGAGGCGTGGTACGAGCTCGACCACGCGCGTGAGAACGGCCAGCCCGAGGAGCCGCGACGCGCGCGCATCGACAAGCTCGAGGCGACGCGCGTCGAGCGCAAGAAGCTCTTCGACGACCTGACGCACGAGAAGGAGCGGCTCGACAGCGAGATCAAGGAGCTGCAGGCGGGCGTGAAGACGGTCGAGGACAAGATCACCGAGGTCGCCGCCGAGCGCACGAAGCTCGAGCAGAAGGTCGACGGCATGGTCGTCCTCCACCTCGGGCCGATCAAGATGCTGCAAGTGCCGCGGATCGAGCAGACGGTCATCGAGGAGTACGACCGCAACGCCTACAATCAGCCGATCGCGCGCGTCGATCGCTGCGTGTCGTGCCACACCGGCATCAACAAGCCCGGCTTCGAGGATCAGCCGAACCCGTTCAAGACCCATCCCGATCGCGAGACGCTCCTCGCCAAGCATCCGCCCGACAAGTTCGGCTGCACGCCGTGCCACGACGGCCAAGGCGCGAGCGTGAACAGCGTCGCGCAGGCGCACGGCGACGTGCCGTTCTGGGAGCATCCGCTGCTGCGCGGCGAGAAAGTGCAGGCGCGCTGCAACAAGTGCCACATGGACGTCGCCGACATCAGCCACACCGAGCACATCGCCGCCGGCCAGAAGCTCTTCGAGAACCTCGGCTGCGCCGGCTGTCATCTCGTCGAGGGCCTCGAGGACCTGTCGAAGGTCGGACCCTATCTGCGGCGCATCGGCGCCAAGGTCGACCCGTCGTGGCTCACGCGCTGGGTGACGAACCCGCATCTCTTCCGTCCCAGCACGAAGATGCCGAACTTCCTCTTCACGCCGGAGCAGGGGACCGCGGTCGCCGCGTATCTCCTGAAGGCGTCGGCCAAGGAATCCGCGGAGTGGCTCGCGCAGTATCCCGCACCGGCAGGCGTCGACCCGAAGAACACGGCGCTCGTCACGCGCGGCCGCGAGATCACCGAGCAGATCGGGTGCAAGGGCTGTCACGCGTTCGCGCCCGGCGAGCACGGCCCGCGTCTCGGTGCAGGCGTCGACCAACCGGCATCGGCGGCGCCGGCCGGCGGTGCTGGCGATACGGATGGTGCGTCAGCAGGGAATGTCCAGACGATCAGCGCGACCGCCGCGGGTGCCAAAGGTGACGGGTCGGCGGCGCATGCCAACGCCACCGCGACGGCCGCCGGCGCGACCGGCGCGGAGGCGCAAGAGGGTGCTTTCCGCAGCAGCAAGGACATCGCGCCGAACCTCGCCAACGTCGCCGAGAAGACGAACGGCCGCTGGATCTTCCACTGGCTGAAGAACCCGCGCCACTTCTCGCCGGTGTCGCGGATGCCGAGTCTCCGCCTCTCCGACGAGGACGCGGCGGCGGTGACATCGTATCTGCTCACGCTCGGTACGCCCAAACCGGAGCCGGCGGAGCGGCTCGCCGCGCTCGCCAAGCCCGAGACGATCGCCGACGGCGAGAAGCTCGTCCGCAAGTACGGCTGCGCAGGGTGTCACGACATCCCGGGCATGGAGAACGAGTCCCGCATCGGCGTCGAGCTCTCGACCTTCGGCGGCAAGACCGTCGAGGAGCTCTTCTTCGGCGATCGTTACGACATCCCGCGCACCTGGGACGACTGGACACGCAACAAGATTCGCACACCGCGCACGTACGCGACCGAGCGCATCGAGCAGGTGATGCCGCAGTTCGATCTGCCCGACGACGACATCAAGGAGCTGAAGGTCTTTTTGACGAGCCGCAGCGAGCACGTCGTCCCGGTGAAGTATCGCTACAAGCCGAACGACGTCGCGCAAAAGCAGATCGTCGACGGCGAGCGGCTGATCACGAAATACAACTGCACCGGATGCCACCAGATCGAGGGCAAGGGCGGCTTCATTCGCGCCTTCTATCAAGACAACCTGTCGTTGGCGCCGCCCGCGTTCTACGGCGAAGGCGCGAAGGTGCAGCCCGATTGGCTCTTCGGCTTCTTGAAGAGCCCGGTACCGATCCGTCCCTGGCTGAAGCTGCGCATGCCGACCTTCAACCTTTCCGACGACGAGGCGAAGACGATCGTCGATTACTTCGCGGCGCGCGCGCACAACGAAGCACCGTTCGTCTACGTCGACACGAACGCCATCGCGCCGGAGAACGTCGCCGCCGCGAAACAGCTCATGTCGCCCGACTACTTCAATTGCTTCTCGTGCCACGTGCAGGGCGACAAGAACCCCGAGGGACCCCCGGAGGGCTGGGCGCCGAATCTCGCGATGGCGAAGCATCGCCTGAATCCGGACTGGATCATCCAGTGGATTCACGATCCGCAGAAGCTCTCGCCGGGGACCAAGATGCCGTCGTTCTATCCCGGTGGCCCGGACGACATCCTCGGCGGTGACGAGGACAAGCAGATCCGCGCGATCCGCGATTACCTGATGGTGCTCGGAACGCCGGCGGCCGACCGCGTCGGCACCCAGGTGGCGCAAACGGCGGGCGGTGCGCAGGCGCAGGCCGCGCATTGAGCACAAGGCTGGGCGCGACACAGGCGCACGAGACGTGTTGAAGAGTGGCGATCACGCCAACAACAAAGGAGACGATCATGCATAGAGCGATGTTGGGTGCGGTGGCGCTGCTGGCGGCATCGGTGCTCGCGGCGCAGACTTCGGCCTACGAGGGCGTCGACGCCGTCGCCGACGGCGGCTCGATCAGCGGCGAGGTGAAGTATCAAGGCGATGCTCCGGCGCCTGCAAAGGTCCCGGTGACGAAGGACAACGAGGTCTGCGGCAAGGAGAAGGAATCGCCGGATCTGATCGTCGGCGCCGACAAGGGCATCGCCAACGTCGTCGTTCGCATCACCAACATCCAGAAGGGGAAGAAGCTCACGCCCGGAACGGCGACCTTCGACCAGAAAGGCTGCGAGTACAATCCGCACGTCCTGGCGTTCGCCGCCGGCTCGACCGTCAACATCCTGAACAGCGACGGCATTCTCCACAACGTCCACACCACGTCGACCGCGAACCCGTCGTTCAACCAGGCGCAGCCGAAGTTCAAGAAGACGATCGAGGCGAAGATCGAGAAGCCGGAGTTTCCGATCAAGGTCCAGTGCGACGCGCACGGCTGGATGCACGCGTGGTGGGTGTCCGAGGATCACCCGTACTACGCGGTGACCGACGCGAAGGGCGCCTTCAAGATCGCCGACGTGCCGCCCGGCGATTACGAGGTCGAGTTCTGGCACGAGACGCTCGGCAAGCAGACGCAGAAGGTGTCCGTGAAGGCGAAGGAGGACGCGAAGGTCAACGTGCAGATGACGAAGAAGTAACGCGCTCCGTCGGCGGCTCGCACGCAGCGCCGACGTCGATCCCGCTGCGGGCGTCGCGACTGCACGAGTCGCGGCGCCCGTCGCGTTTCTGACGCACTCGCAGGAGAAGAGCGCGGCGTCGCGGGCCGGGCGCGCGTTCAGTCGTCGTCGGCGCCGCGATCGACCGTGAGCTCGAGCCAGCCGGTGGGGGCGTTCGGGATGCGGCAGAGTGCGAACACCGTCTCGATGACGGTTCCTGCTGGACCCGGGCGGCGGACGGGAATCGGGCGGTCGAGCGTCGCGTCGAGATCGGCGGCGCCCTGGCCCTCGCCGTCGATGCGGATGCGTATCGTGGCGTCGCGGAGGTGGACGTCGGCGACGCCGCGCAGCGGTGTCGATTGCGGTCCGCTCCACGCGGTGCCGTCGATCTCGAAGCGGAACGCGGTGGCGAACGGGCGCGCAGGGTCGCCGGCGACTTCGGTCACCGTGTGGGAGCGCAGGTCGAGGTCGCCGCGCGGCGTGCCGGGCAAGACGAGGCGGACGTTGGGACGCGGTGCGGGTGCGGGGAGTCCTTCGCTCGCGGCTCCCGAGGCGTCGAGACGGTGGCTTGCATCGCCGAGGCGGACGATGCCGCGCACCGTGCCGAAGCGGACGGCGCCGGGTGCGAGGTGAGTGCCGGGCGCCGTCGGCGTGAGGCGCAGATGGACGTCGGCGTCTATGAGCGTGCCGGCGGCGAGGCCGCGCTCGAGATCGGTGAAGGGGGTGAGCACGGGAAACGCGAGCATCGGCCCTGCGAAACGCAGGTCGAGGGCGTCGTCATCGTCGGCTTCGATGCACAGGGCGGGGACGTGGAGCGACGGCCCGCGCTCGACGAGCTCGCCGGTGAAGAGCGCGAGGCGCTCGGCGGCGTCGGTGATGAGCAAGCGTCCGGCCGTCGCTCCGGCGGGTCCGGCGTCGATGCTGCCGAACACGGCGACGGGACCGCTCGCTACCTGCATGCCGACACGGGTCGTCGGCTTGCCGCCGCACCCGAGCACAGGGAACGTGAGCGTCGTCTCGGCGCGACGATCGAGCGTTGCAGCGTGCGTGTCATCACCGGTGAGCGGGACGACCGCTGCGGTCGGCGACTCGGTGAGCACGTCGACGAGCGTTTCGACGAACGCGGCGCGCTGCGGTCCGCGCCAACGCAGCGGAATTCCGAGCTCGAGCTGCACCGCCTCGACCCGCTCGGCGAGCATGGCGAGGCGCCGTAGCAGTGGCTCTGGGTCATCGGCGTGGCGCGCCGTCAAGAGCTGCATCACGTTGCTCGCGTGCGCCGCCGGGTAGCGCGCGCCGATGGTCACCAGCACGCCGCGCGCGTGGGCGCGCCGCTGGAGGAGACGCAAACGATCGCGGAGAAATGCTTGCGACACCGTGGCATGGCCGCGGGCCGCGGGCCGGCAGACGCCGTGCTCCTCCACGAGCCCGACGCCGAGGTCACAGACGCATTGGACGACGTTCCAGCCATGGACGGCGAGCAGGGTGGCGCCACCGTGCGCGGCGACCATCTCCTCGAGCGTCGCGGCGAGGAACTCGAGCAGCCACGGCGCGCGCTCGCGTACCTGCTGGGTACGGTTCAGGTCGAGCTCGTTCCGATCGCGGCTCTCGTTGACGATCCACGTCGCATCGCAGGCGGTCCCGAGCTCGCGCGTCACGTCGGCGGTGTGAAGATCGTTGACGTTGTCGCGGCCGGGACGGCGCGGCAGCGTGCGGCGCGCGCCGTGCGGCGCGAACAGCAGCAGCGGCGCCGTGCCGCGGCGGACCTCGATCCAGCTCGGGACGACCGACGTCGGCGCCGTCGGGTGCTCTCGCTCACGCTCATTCATCGCGTGCGTGGAATGCGCATGCCTGCGGTTCTAGCGGCTCGGAGCGGTGCTGTCATCGGCACGTAATGCCGGCGTAACGCACACCCGATCGAACGCGCGAGGATTTCATCTCGTGGCGGAGCGACGTAGAGTAGCCGCGTGATCGTGTCGAGATCCTCCCTTTCGCGCCCGGGGCCACCCGTCGCATGAAGGTGGCCGCCATCGACATCGGGAGCAACTCGATCCACATGGTAGTTGCCCGGATCGACGCCCACGGCCACTTCACACTGCTCGATCGCGCCAAGGAGATGGTGCGGCTCGGCAAAGGGTCGCTCGCCGCCCGCGCCCTGTCACGTGACGCGATGCAAGCCGGGATGCAGACGCTCGCGACCTTCAAGCGTCTCGCTGATACGCAGCAGGCGGACCGCGTCGTCGCCGTCGCGACCAGCGCCGTCCGCGAGGCAAAGAACGGCGGCGACTTCATCGCCCAGATCGGCCGCGAGCTCGGCATTCACGTCGATCTGATCACCGGCCGCGAGGAGGCCCGCCTCATCCACCTCGCGGTGACGAACGCCCTCGACTTGCGTGAGGGGTGGACGGCGCTCGTCGACATCGGCGGCGGCAGCGTCGAGCTCGGCCTCGCCGACCGCGGCGTGGTCAAGGTGCAGGAAAGCCTGAAGCTCGGCGTTCTGCGCCTCGCCGAGCGCTTCCTCGCGCACGAGCCGCCGACGCGCGACGAGGTCGAGGCGCTCGAGGAGTACCTCGATCGTCAGCTCGCGGCGTTCTTCAAGCGTGCCCGCGGCATCGAGGTCGCGCGCCTCGTCGCGACGTCCGGAACGGTGCTGAACCTCGCGGCGATCGCGCTCCAGATGGACGGCGGCGCCGCGCCCGAGCGGCTGCACGGGGTGACGCTGCGCGCGAAGGACATTCAGCGGGTGCGAAAGCTCGTCGTGCGCAGCGACCGCGACGAGCGCCAGCGCCTACCCGGCCTCGACCGCCGCCGCGTCGACACGATCGTGCCGGGCGCGATTTTGCTCGATCACGTCATGCGCCGGCTCGAGCTGCCGGAGCTCGTCACGTGCGAGTGGGCGCTGCGCGAGGGCGTGCTGCTCGACTTCATACGTCGCCACGGCCGCGAGATCGAGGAGAACGAGACGATCGCCGACCCGCGCCGGCGCAGCGTGTTGCATCTCGGCAGGCGGCTCAACTTCGAGGAAGGGCACAGCCAACAAGTCGCGCGGCTTGCGGTCGCGCTCTTCGACCAGACCGCGGAGCGCCACGGGCTCGGACCGCGCGAGCGCGAATGGCTCGAGTACGCGGCGCTCCTCCACGACGTCGGCAATCACATTGCGCACGCGCGGCATCACAGGCATTCCTACTATCTGATCGTGCACGGGGAGCTCTTGGGATTCGACCCGAAGGAGATCTGTCTCATCGCGGCGCTCGCGCGCTACCATCGCAAGGCGGGGCCGAAAGAGGACGACGAGGAGCTCGCCACGCTGACCGACGGCATGCGCGCCGCTGTGCCGCCGCTCGCGGCGCTCTTGCGGGTCGCCGACGCGCTCGACCGCAGCCATTTCGGCGTCGTGCGCGAGGTCACCGTCGGGGGGCGCGGCAAGGACGTCAAGATCGGCGTGCGCACTGCCGGTAACGACGCGGAGCTCGAGCTCTGGGCGGCAGGCCGGAAGGCCGACATCTTCGAGCAGGTCTTCGACGTGCACGTGAGCTTGCAGGTAGAGGAGTGACGGAATGAACGGCCTGTCGGTGCGGCATCCATATCCAGGGAAGCTGATCATCGTCGAGGGCATCGACGGCTCGGGCAAGTCGACGCAGATCTCACTGCTGCACCGCTGGCTGCTCGCCCTCGGGCACAAGGTGTTCTTCACCGAGTGGAACTCGTCGGAGCTCGTGCGTCGCGCCGTCCGTCGCGGCAAGAAGAAGGACCTCCTCACGCCGACGACGTTCAGCATTCTGCACGCCGTCGACTTCGCCGATCGCCTCACCTACAAAATCATCCCGCCGCTGAAGGCGGGCATGACCGTGCTCGCCGATCGCTACGTGTACACCGCGTTCGGCCGCGACGTCGCGCGTGGCGTCGACAGCGAGTGGGTCCGCAACGTGTACAGCTTCGCGCCGAAGCCGGATCTGGCGCTCTATTTCCGCGTGCCCATCGAGGTATCGTTGCAGCGCATCTTGATCGGCCGGACCAAGCTCAAGTACCACGAGGCCGGCATGGATCTCGGGCTCAGCCGCGATCCGGCGGAGAGCTTTCGCTTGTTCCAAAGCCAAGTGCTGGTGATCTACGACGAGCTGGTGCGGGAGTTCGGCCTCGATGTCGTCGACGCGACCGCCGACATCAACCAGCAGCAGCAGCAGGTCCGGCAGTTGGTCGCGGACGTTCTCGGGCTCGCGAAGGGGGAGCGGGATGCACGACGCGGATAAGCACTTTTACGGAAACGGCCTCCCGTACCTGAAGGTCGGTCCGCTGAAGGGCAGCCTGATCGTCATCGAGGGCACGGACGGCGTCGGCCGCTCGACGCAGATCGAGGCGTTGACGCGCTGGCTCGAGGTTCAGGGGTACGGCGTCGTGAACACCGGGTGGACGCGATCGCCGCTGTTGTCGGAGACGATCAACGAGGCGAAGGCGGGCCACGAGCTCAACGTCACGACGTTCAGCTTGCTCTACGTCGCCGATTTCGCCGATCGCCTGGAGAACCAGATCATCCCCGCGCTCCGTGCCGGGTTCATCGTGCTCGCCGACCGCTACATGTATACCGCGTTCGCGCGCAACGCCGTCATGGGCGCCGACGCGCAATGGACGCGCAAGCTCTTCGGCTTCGCGGTCGTACCCGACCTCGTCCTCTACCTCCGTATCGACGTGCGCCGGCTGATTCCGCGCGTCCTCGAATCGAAGGGGATGGACTACTGGGAGTCGGGCATGCACTTGAAGCTCGGCGGCGACATCTTCGACTCGTTCCGCCGCTATCAGGCACGGATCCTCCGCGAGTACGACGCGATCGCCGACGAGGTCGGATTCGTCACCGTCGACGCGTGCCGGTCCGTCGACGCGATCCAGCAAGATCTGCGGTCGCACATCGCGCGCTATCTCGCCGGCGAGCGTCCTGCACGGCGCCGCGCGACGGCCGGCGTCCGCCGGCAGTCGGCGGCGACGCTGCGGACGGCGGCGCGCGCCAAGATGCGGTGAGCGGTGCGAACCGCGCCGCCGGTCTCCTCGTCGCCATCGCCGTCGCGCTCGCGTGCGCGGGGTGCACGCGGCGCGATGCGCCCACGGGCACGCCGTATGCGCGTGTGGCGGCACCGGTCGCGCTCGTCGTCGTCGACGGCCTCGACGCGCGCGACGTGGCCGGTGACATGCCGGAGCTGACGCGCGCATGGCGCGAGAGCGCCTGGTGTCCCGGCGCGCACGGCCGCGCCGCGATGCCGGCGCGCACCAACGTGAACCACGCGACGCTCGCGACCGGCGTCTATCCGGAGATGCACGGCATCACCGGCAACGTCTTCTGGGCGCGCACGGCGGATCCGCCGCGGAAGCTCGGTGCGGCGGCGGATTTTCTCACCGAGACGGTCTTCACGGTCGCGGCGGCGCACGATCCGCCGTTGCGGACGGCGCTCGCAGTGGGAAAGCCGAAGCTCGAGCTCATGTTCGCGGCGACGGCGGCCGGGCACGCCGTGCCCGACGACGTCTGGAGTCCCAAGGATGCGCCGTCGTCGGGGCGCGACGCCGCGACCGGCTATGCGACCGACGCGGCGACGCTCGCCGGTGCGCGACGGCTGCTCGAGAACGGGCCCGCATTCGTCCTCGTGAACCTCGCCGACGTCGATCGGGTGAGCCACGCTGCCGGCCCGCATTCCGGCGAAGCGCAGGCGACGCGGCGCGCGACCGACCGTGAGCTCGCGGCGTTCGTCCACGACGTGCTCGCCCGTCCCGGGTGGCGCGAGGGGACGATCGTCGTGACGGCGGACCACGGCTTCGACGCGACGACGCATCCGGCCATCGACGTCGGGGCGATGCTGCGCGACGCCGGCCTCGCGGACGCGTTCGTCGTGGTGCCGGACGGCGGCGTCGCCCACGTCTACACCCGGGAGACCCCGCGTGCCGCGGCAACGACGCTGAAGGCGGCACGGCAGCGCGCCCTCGCGCAAGAGGGCGTCGCCGAGGCGCTGTATCGCGCGTTCAATCGCGAGGACGATTGGTACGACCACATGATCGACCACGTGCATCCCGACTGGCACGTGGTCAACGTCCGCACCGGCGATCTGCTGCTGGTCACGGCACCCGGGTACACGTTCGCGGCGAGTGACGGCGAGGACGCGCATCTGCGCGGGAACCACGGCGCACCCGCGGAGACCGACGTCCCGGTGGTCGCGCTCGGCGGCGTCGCGTCCGGTGACCATTGCGATGAAATCCACGCCGCCGACGTCGGGCGGACGGTGCTCGGGTGCCTGGGCTTACCCGATGTCGCGCGCCTCGACGGTGGCCCGATTCCGCCCCAATCCCAGGGGCGCGTCCTGCGCGGACTCTGCAAAACGGCAATTGCTACCGCAGTCCCGACGCCGTAACGATCTCGTAATGTCCGTGTCACGTGATTCCCACGTCGATGTTGGATAATCAGGCCCGGATGGCGGGGCCGGAGAAAAAGAAGATTCTCGTCGTCGAGGACGAGAAGGACATCCGCGAGCTAGTTCGGTACAACCTGGAGCAGGAGGGCTTCAGCGTCCTCGAGGCGGAGGAGGGCGAGTTCGCATTGGCGCTCGTCCAGCGCGAGCGGCCGGCGCTCGTCATCCTCGACATCATGCTGCCGGGCATGTCGGGGCTGGAGATCTGCCGCGCCATCCGACTCGGTGACGAGACCGCCCGGCTGCCGATCCTGATGCTCACCGCGAAGGCGGCCGAGGTCGACAAGGTCGTGGGCCTCGAGATGGGCGCCGACGACTACGTCACGAAGCCGTTCAGCCCGCGCGAGCTGATCGCGCGGGTCCGCGCCGTCCTGCGGCGTGCGCTCGGGCCGGAGCTCGACCGCCCGCACGAAATCTACCAACGCGGCCGTCTCCGCATCGATTTCGACACCTACCAAGTGTACCTCGACGATCGCGAGGTCGAGCTCAGTCTCCGCGAATTCGAGCTCTTGGCGTTCTTCGTCCGCCACCCGAACCGCGTCTTCGAGCGCGCGCAGCTCCTCGACATGGTCTGGGGGCGGGACACGTACGTCGAGCCGCGAACGGTCGACGTGCACGTGCGGCGTCTGCGCATGCGCATCGAGCGCGACGACGCCCATCCCGAGCTGATCGTCACGTTGCGCGGTGTCGGCTACAAGTTCAACGATGCCGCGCTCGACGTCTAGACTCGCGGTCTACCTCCTCGTACCGTACCTCGTCACGGTGCCGCCGCTCTTGCTGGTGGCTTACCTGGTCATCCGCCACGCAGTCGAGTCGACGGCGACGCCGATGGCCGGAGCCGCGGCGATTCAGCAAGCGCGCAGCATCGCCGCGCACGTCCCGCCGCGTCTCGACGGCCGCGCGCTCGAAGACTGGTGCCGCGATCAGGTGCGCGGCAGCGCGACCCGCCTCACGATCATCGACGCGAACGGCGTCGTTCTGTGCGACAGCGATGCGGACCCGGAACAGATGGAGTACCACCTCGAGCGTCCCGAGGAGCAAGCGGCGCTCACGACGGGCG
>VBKW01000141.1:0-6303 GCA_005879405.1 Deltaproteobacteria bacterium | reverse complement strand
GTCGCCGGTCCCGATCGCCAGCTGGGAACGATCGTGCTCCTCGGCGTCATCGCCAGCATCCTCGCGGGGTTCCTGCCGGCGCTCTACGTCGCCAACACGATCGGCGGGCGCCTGGGGCACATGGTCCGGTTTTCGCGCAGCGTCGCCGGGGGCGACTTCTCCCCGCGGCTCGCGATCATGCGGCGCGACCAGCTGGGCCTCCTCGAGAGCAATCTGAACGAGATGAGCGGGCGCCTGCGGGCGTCGTTTCTCGAGCTACGCGAGGAGAGCGAGAAAGTCGGCGGCATCCTGCGCGCGATGGTCGAGGGCGTGGTCGTCGTCTCGGCTCTCGGCGAGGTGGTGCTCATCAACCGCCGCGCCGAGGACATCTTCGGCCTCGAGACGGGTCCAGATTACCGTGGCCGCCATCTCGTCGAGATGTGTCGCGACCCCGAGCTCCAGGATCTCTTACGCTCGCTCGCGGAGTGGAACGGGACGGAGCCGGCGGTCTGCGAGATCGCGCTTGCCGATCCCGACCGGCGGGTGCTGGCCGTCAGCGTGTCGCCGATCCGCGATCCGAGCTCGGCACAAGCGACGGCGTTCGTCATGGTGTTCCACGACATCACGGATCTGAAGAAGCTCGAGACGATGCGGCGCGACTTCGTGGCTAACGTCTCGCACGAGCTGCGCACACCGCTCACGGCGATCCGCGGCTACGCCGAGACGCTGCTCGCCTGCGCCCTCGAGGACCGCGAGCGCGCGCGGCAGTTCCTGTCGGTGATCGATCGCCACTCGGAGCGGCTCAGTCGGCTCATCGACGATCTCCTGACCCTCTCCGATCTCGAGCTCGGGAAGACCGCCCTCAAGAAGGAGCCGGTGCATCTCGAGACACTGGTCGAGGAGGTCGTCGAGGTCTTGCGGGAGAAAGCACGGCGCGGCGGCGTCGCGCTCGAGACGCAGATTCCGCCCGAGCTGCCGCTCGTGCTCGGCGACGCCGACCGCCTGCAGCAGGTGCTGATCAACTTGACCGACAACGCGATCAAATACAGCGCCTCCGGCGGACGGGTGCGGATCAGCGCCGCCGCCGGATCGGATGGCCCGACGCCGACGGTAGAGGTCAGCGTCGAGGACGACGGCGTCGGTATCCCGGCGACCGACCTGCCGCGGCTGACGGAGCGCTTCTACCGCGTCGACAAAGCGCGCTCGCGCGAGCTCGGCGGCACCGGTCTCGGCCTCGCGATCGTCAAGCACATCGTGCAAGCACACGGCGGCAGGCTCGAGATTCGCAGCGCCCTGAACGTCGGCACGACGGTGAAGTTCTCGGTTCCCGGATGGTCGCGGCAGACGCGCGCGATGGGCGCGTGAAGCACGCTTGCACGGCAACGATCGCGGTGCGCAACGCCGCGTTAACGCAGGTGCGCAACCGAAACTCAATCTTCCTGTAACCGATCCGTAACATCGAGACTCCATAAGGTTCTCACGTAGCGATTTCACGAGCGACGGCCCACGTGCGTCGCGAGAAATCACAGAGGGGGGACCAGCATGGGTAAACGGGTAGTGGCATTCGTTGCCATCGCCGTCACGCTGTGCAGCGCAGCCGTGTCGCGTGCGCGCGACTTGGGCGACATCCTCGTCGAGAAGGGTCTCATCACGCCGGAGGAGCTTCGCCAGGCGCGCGAGGAGGATAAGCAGAAGGTAGCGGCCGAGGAGTCGCGGCGGGAGATGATCGCCGCGAAGCTACCCAAGTGGTTGGACATGGTCCAGCCGTTCGGCGACCTCCGCTTCCGCCACGAGGGCTTCTACGAGGACGGTCTGATCGCCCGCAACCGGTTTCGTTTTCGCGCGCGCGTCGGTCTGACGGTCACGCCGAGCGACGAGGCCTCCGCGACATTCCGTTTGGCGAGCGGCGATCCCAACGACCCGATTTCGGCGAACCAGACGTTCAACAACACTTTCACGAAGAAGTCCGTCAATTTCGACCAGGGTTACTTGACGCTGCGTCCGGGCAAGTCGGTCGGCCTCGAGCCGGGGTGGGTATGGGCGACGCTCGGGAAGTTCGGCGTCAACGCCTACCGCGTGTCGGAGCTCGTGTGGGACGACGACCTCACACCGGAGGGCGCGACCGAAACGGTGGCGTTCGTCGATCAGCGCGATGGTTTCCTGCGCGGTCTCAAGGTGAACGCGTTCCAGTGGATCGTCGACGAGGTGTCGAACAAGGTCGACCCGAACATGGTGGGTGGGCAGATCGTCAGCGACATGGCGGTCAATGACGACGTGAAGATGACGTTCGGCGTCGCTGACTACGATTACGAGAGCCTGAACAAAGTGGCGCGGAAGTTCCTCGAGAAGACGAGCAGCTCGTTCAACAGCAGTCTCGCCAACAGCAATCGCGTCGACCACTTCAGCGACGGCAAGATCAGCGGCTACCGCTCCGACTTCAACCTCGTCGAGGCGAACGGCGAGGTGAACTTCGCCGACGTGTTCGGGATTCCCGGGGGTGTCTTCGGCGACCTCGTCTACAACACGCAGGCACCGGGAAGGAACCTCGGCGTCGCTGTCGGAGCCGGCATCGGCAAGGGCGGCCGCGACTGGTACCACAACAACTTGAAGACGCAGGGCGACTGGGCGTTCTCCTACACCTACGAGTGGGTCGAGCAGGACGCCGTCCTCTCGATCTTCAGCTACAGCGACATCGATTACGTGCAAGCGGCCGCGACGCAGAAGGGCAGCTCGAACGTGGTCGCGCACATCCTACGCGGTGATTACATGCTGTTCCCGAACTTCCAGCTCACCGCCAAGGTGCACATCATCAACGTGCTCGATCGCGATGCGTCGAACGCGAAGCTCGTCGGAAATCCGTCGCTCTTCCGGACGCAGCTCGACGCCACGCTCAAGTTCTGACGATGTTCACGGAAAGGAGATCGACCATGATGCGAATGCTCGTCCGCGGAGGGGTCGCGGCACTCCTCCTTGGAATCGTTTCGTCGGGAAGCGCGTCGGCGCAGCTGCAGCTGAACGGCGCCGGTGCGACCTTCCCGTACCCGATGTACTCGAAGTGGTTCAACCAATACATTCAGGTCGATCCGGACGTGCGCTTCAACTACCAATCGATCGGCAGCGGTGGCGGCATCAAGCAGATCACCGAGCAGACGGTCGACTTCGGCGCCAGCGACGGCCCGATGACCGACGAGCAGCTGCGCGCCGCGCCCGGCAGGATCCTTCACTTCCCGACGGTCATGGGCGCAGTCGTGATCACGTACAACGCCGAGGGGCTCAAGACCGGGCTGAAGCTCACGCCGGAGGCGATCGCCGGCATTTTTCTCGGCAAGATCACCAAGTGGAACGACCCGGCGCTCGCGGCGGCGAATCCCGGCGTCACGCTGCCGCCGCGCGACATCGTCGTCGTCCACCGCTCCGACGGCAGCGGCACGTCCTACATCTTCACCGACTTCTTGAGTAAGGTGAGCCGCGAATGGAGCAACAAGGTGGGGAAGGGGACGTCCGTCAGCTGGCCGGCCGGGCTCGGCGGCAAAGGCAACGAGGGCGTCACCGGGCTCGTGAAGCAGACGCCGTTCTCGCTCGGGTACGTCGAGCTGATCTACGCGCAGTCGAACGGCCTCCCGTTCGCCGACGTGAAGAACAAATCGGGTTCCTTCGTGACCCCGTCGCTCGACTCCGTCACCGCCGCCGCAGCGGCGCTCGCGAACACGATGCCCGACGACTTCCGGGTCTCCATCACGGATGCGCCGGGTCCGGGCGCGTATCCGATCTCCGGCATGACGTGGCTGCTCGTATACGAGAAACAGAGAGATGCCGCGAAGGGGAAGAAGCTCGTCCGCTTCCTCGAATGGATGATGCATGAGGGGCAGAAGGAGGCGCCGGCGCTGCACTACGCGCCGCTGCCAGCGGAGGTCGTCGCCAAGGAGGCAGTGGCGCTGCGTGCGGTGACCGGTCCGGATGGCACCGCGCTCGCCTCGCGGTGACCGGAGGATCGATCGTATCTCGTGATGGGTTCCGCACATCCGATCGAGCCGCCGATCGGAACGAAGATGGAGAGCCAATCGCTCGACGCTCCCTGGATGGCGACCGTGACGAACGCACGGCGCCCCACGTCGCGGCGTCCGAACATGGGCGACCGCATATTTCGGGTGCTGACGACCGGACTCGCGCTCACGCTGCTCGCGGTGGTGGGTTCGGTCGTCGCCGTTCTCTGCTACGAGTCCGCTGACGCGATCCGTACGTTCGGTAGCGCGTTCGTCACGACGTCCAAGTGGGATCCGGTGGCGCGCGAGTTCGGCGCGCTGCCGTTCATCTACGGTACGCTGGTCTCCTCGCTCTTGGCGTTGGCACAGGCGGTGCCGCTGAGCATCGGAACTGCGCTGTTCCTGAGTGAACT
The DNA here is from genome assembly GCA_005879405.1 of Deltaproteobacteria bacterium. GTDB lineage: Bacteria > Desulfobacterota > Binatia > UTPRO1 > UTPRO1 > DP-19. The sequence goes on along the minus strand of VBKW01000141.1, from coordinate 1,928 downwards.
GGCGCCGTCGTGGGTGCGGGCACCGGTCTCGTTCCTGGTCGAGCTCTTGGCGACCATTCCGAGCGTCGTCTACGGTCTCTGGGGGATTTTCGTGCTGGTGCCGTGGATGCGGAGCTACATCGGTCCGGCACTGCAGGGCACGCTCGGATTCCTCCCACCTTTCGCGGGGACGAACTACGGCGTCGGCATGCTCACGGCCTCCATGATCCTGGCGATCATGATCGTGCCGTACATCACCTCGGTTGCGCACGAGGTGTTCCAAGCGGTGCCGTCGGCGCAGCGCGAGGCGGCGCTCGCGCTCGGCGCGACGCGCTGGGAGATGATTCGCCTGGCGGTCCTGCCGTACGGACGGACCGGCGTCATCGGCGCGATCATGCTCGGCCTTGGCCGCGCGATCGGCGAGACGATGGCGGTGACGATGGTGATCGGGAACCGCGCCGACATGTCGCTCTCGCTGTTCGCGCCGGCGAGCACCATGGCGAGCATCATCGCCAACGAGTTCACCGAGGCGACATACGATCTCTATGTGCAGGCGCTGGTCGAGATCGGCCTCGTACTGCTCATCGTGACCGTGGTCGTCAACGTGCTGGCGCGCCTCCTCGTGTGGCGCATCGCCGCGCCGGCGGCGGGAGGGGTGCGGTGAGCCTGGCGGCGAGACGGCGCATCGCCGACCGCGTGGCGCGGGCGACGACCGTCGCATGCACGGCGGCGGTCCTGGCGCCGCTCGTACTGATCATCGGCTATCTGCTCACGAAGGGCGTGACGTCCCTGAACCTCGATTTTTTCACGCAGCTCCCGAAGCCCGTTGGCGAGACCGGCGGGGGCATGGCGAACGCGATCGTCGGCACGCTCGTGCTGATCGGTCTCGCCTGTGTGCTCGGGCTGCCGATCGGCATCGGCACCGGCGTGTTCCTCGCGGAGTACGGCCACAGCCGACTCGCGCCGCTGGTCCGCTTTTGCGCCGACGTGCTGAACGGAGTACCGTCGATCGTGATCGGCATCTACGCGTACACGCTGATCGTGCTGCCGTGGAAATCGTTCTCGGCATACGCCGGCGGGTTCGCGCTCGCCGTCATCATGCTCCCGATCGTCGCGCGGACGACGGAAGAGATGCTGCGGCTCGTGCCCGCGAACTTACGCGAGGCATCGCTCGCCCTCGGCGTGCCGGCGTGGCGGACGACGTTGCGCGTCATCATCCGCACCGCGCGCGGGGGCATCATCACCGGTGCGATGCTGGCGATCGCGCGCGTCTCCGGCGAGACGGCGCCGCTCCTCTTCACCGCGTTCGGCAACCAATATTGGCACCACGGCCTCGCCGGTCCGATCTCGTCGCTGCCGGTCCAGATCTACACCTATGCAATCTCGCCGTTCGACGATTGGCATCGCCAGGCGTGGGCAGGAGCGCTGGTGTTGCTGGCGTTGATCGGGCTCACGAGCTTCAGCGTACGCGTCCTCACCCGTGGTCGCTTCCGGATGGTACGATGACGGCACGGCGCGGGCCGCGATGACGGTCGCGCCCACACGGACGAAGCTCGAGGCGCGCCGTCTCGACGCCTGGTTCGGCGCCACGCAGGCGCTCCACGGCGTCGAGCTCGCGATCGCGGAGCACGCCGCGACCGCGATCATCGGTCCCTCCGGATGCGGCAAGTCGACGCTCATCCGCTGCCTGAATCGTATGCACGAGATCGTCCCCGGTGCGCGCGTGAGCGGCGAGGTGCTGCTCGACGGCGGCGACATCTACGGCGTCGGCGTCGATCCCGTCGAGGTACGGGCGCGCGTCGGCATGGTGTTCCAGCGTCCAAACCCGTTTCCGACGATGTCGATCTACGACAACGTCGTCGCCGGCCTGCTCCTCGCCGGCGGGCGACGTTCGCGCGCGGATCTCGACGCGATCGTCGAGCGCAGCCTCAGGCAGGCGGCGCTCTGGG
>VBKW01000138.1 GCA_005879405.1 Deltaproteobacteria bacterium | reverse complement strand
CGGCATGATCTACCTCCTTCGTCGTCGGGTGCCGCCGTTGCGGATCGAATACCGACGGGCATAACCTGCGCCCCGACATGCCGAACGCGGCCACGCTGCCATACTCCGAGGCGGCCGGACATTGGACCTTGGTTGTACGTCGGGCCGCGCGGCTGTCGATCGTCGCGGCGCTCGGCGCGCTGCTCGCGGGCTGCATGTTGTTCCGCCTGCATCGCGATCTGAACCGCATCGAGACCTACGGATGGATCGAGGGGCAGGCGAGCGCCGCCGATCCTTCGCTTCCGTTGATCGTGGTGCTGTACAGCGAGCCGAGCGTCACGCCGTCGATCGAGCCGGGGCTGCAGATCGTCGATTTCTTCGTGCTCCCGCGCGCCGGCCGCTACTTCTTCGTGGCGCCCGCGGGAACCTACCGGATCGCGGCGTTCGAGGACCGCAACCGCGACTTGACATACCAGCCCGGGGTCGAGCCGGCGGGATACTACGGCGAGTCGCGTTCTCCCGACGTGAAGACGGCGCCAACGGGCGTGGTCCTCGACAGCGGCGCGCACATCCGCGATGTGAACGTTGCGATTGCACGCGAATCGCAGTGGAAGATTCCGTTCGCCGTCGGTCCGCTCGATCCGCACAAGCGCGCGATCCCCGACCTACCGGACGTGCACCTCGGGACGGTGGCCGAGATCGACGATGCGCGCTTCTCCGACGAGAACGGTAACCTCGGCCTGTGGCAGCCGGCCGAATTCGTGTTCAAGGTCGGTGCCGGCGTCTATTTCGCGGACAAGTACGACCCCGACAAGATTCCCGTCCTCTTCGTCCACGGCGCCGGCGGTCATCCCGGCAATTTCAAATACCTCGCCGCGCACCTCGATCGTCACCGCTTTCAGCCGTGGTTCGCGTACTACCCGTCGGGGGTGCGGCTCGATGCCGCGAGCCGATCGCTGCTGCGCTGGCTCGCAACGCTGCAAGTGCAATACGGCTTCTCGAAGATGGTGCTCGTCGCGCACAGCATGGGCGGCCTCGTGACCGCCGCCGCGATCAACCACGCGATCGAGGATCCGACGGCGACCCGCCTCGTCCGCGTGCCGGTCTTCGTGACGATCTCGACGCCGTGGAACGGGCAAGCATCGGCGGCGAGCGGCGTGGAACGCGCGCCGGTCGTCGTGCCGTCGTGGCACGACATGGCGCCCGGAAGCCCGTTTCTCTCGAGCTTGGTCCGCCCGTTGCCGCCGGAGTGCTCGCATTATCTCTTCTTCAGCTACCAGGGATCGACGCCGTTCATCCGCGAGGCGAGCGACGGCGTCGTCGCCGTCGCGAGCGAGCTGCACCTCCCGATTCAACGCCGCGCGAAACGCATGCTCGGGTTCAGCGAAGACCACGTGAGCATCCTGAGGAGCTCCGAGGTCTCGACGGAGCTGAACGGGATCCTCGCCGAGGCGGCGGGGTCGTAACGGCGACGCGCACCGCCTGCGGTCGCGGATTGGTCCGCGTTTCGGGACCTCGCAGCGAGCCACGCGCCCGTCGGCTGCCTACTTCTTCCGATGCTCCGCCTTCGGCGCGCGTGGCGGCGGCAGCTCGCGGAGCGCAGCCGCGATCTCATGCCCGAGGTCACCCAACATGGCGCTCAGCGCCGCCGTGGCGGCGGGCGTGTCGTTCGGCTTGCCCGGACGCGCGAGCACCGTCTGTTTCACGACGACCGTGCGATCGGCCTTGATGTCGCGAATCGCCCAGCGCGCGACGAGGTGGCTCTCGCCGGCGGTGTCGGTCTCGAACTGCAGGAGGCGAATCGGGATCTGATAATCGACGCGGATGCCGCCGACCCACGGATACTCGACGACGGCGTCGGTGCCGAGCTCGACGCCGAGCTGCCGGTGCAGCACCGACTCGACGTTGGCACCGAGCGGCTCGGCCCAGCGGTCCCACTGCGAGTAGCCGACCTCCGTCGCCGAGAGCCGCGTCGCGATCTGGCTGCGATCGAGGTAGGCCGGCAAGACGATCGGTCCGAGCCCATAGACGATGGATGCGGCGCTGGCTGATCCGTCGCCGCGGCTCGCCGCGTCGGTGCCGCTTTCCGAGTGCGATGCGCCGTCTTGCGCCGCCGGCACGCCGCTCAGCGTGAAGTAGCGCGATCGGTCCGGGATCGGCGCGAGGATCGAGCACGCGCCGGCGACGAGCGAAGCCAGCAAGGCTCCCGCCATGAGAGACGTGACCCGCATCATTTCTTCGCCTGGACCTCGGTGCCGCGCACGATCGCGCTCGGGTTGCGGTCGAGCGTGTCGGCGAGGAGCCGCACGGAGTGCGAGGCGGCGGCGAGCTCGCGGAGCGTGGTCGCGAGCTCGACCGCGAGCGGTGCGTCGGGTGCGAGCAACGACTGCATCGAGCGCAAGGTCGTCACGGCGCTCTCGAGCGCGACGCCGGCCTTGTCCGAGGTGCCGCGGAGACTCTGCAGCAACGGGCCCTGCTCGGTGTTGAAGCGCGCGGCGAGGTCCTTCACGCTCGTGACCGCGCTGTTCACGTTCGCCAACGTCGTCGGCAGCTGATCGACTGCTTCCTTCAGGCCGGGCGACTTCATGAGCTGATCGACGCCCTCGAGCGCGCCGGTCGCGGCGCCGACCAGGCGCTCGAGATCGATCGCCTCCAGCCGCCGGACGACGTCCTGTACCACCGCCTGGATCTGCTCGAGGCTCGTCGGCGCCGTCGGGATCTCCAGCAGCTTCGACTCCGGTCCCAAGACGAACTTCGGCGGGACGTCGGGCATGAAGTCGAGCTTCACGAGCAGGAGGCCGGTCACGAGGCTCTGCGACACGAGCTGCGCGCGCAGGCCGAGCTCGATGAGGTGCTTGAGGCGCGTCTCGTCGAGCGTCGTGGTCGCGCCTTCCGCGGTCACCTTCTCGTTGTCGATCTCGACGATGACGGGCATGCGGACGCCCGCCTTGATGTTCTCCGGTGTCACCACCGCCGTCTCCTCCGGAATGCGCAGCCGGACGTCGGCGACGGAGCCGACGTCGACGCCTTTGAACTTCACCGGCGCGCCGACGTTCAGCCCCATGACGTCGCCGGTGAAGAAGCAGACCGCTTTCGTCGTCTTCGTGAAGAACTTCCCCGAGCCGAGGACGACGAGTGCGGCGACGACCAGGACGATCGCGCCGACGACGAACGCGCCGATCGTGACCGGATTCGCTTTGGTGCTCATCGCGCCGCTTCTGCTGCTGCGAACGCTCGACTCTTCATGCTGTCGCCTCGTGCGGCGCCTCGGTGCCGCCGCGCGACAGGAACCGCCGGACGCTCTCGTTGCCCGACCGCAGCAGCTCCTTCGGCGGGCCGAGCGCGGTCATCGTGCGCGCGTCGACGTCGAGGTAGAGGCTGTTGGTCGCGATCGTGAAGATGCTCGCCAGCTCGTGCGTCACGACGACGATCGTCGCGCCGAGGCTCGCGCGCAGCTCCAGGATCAAATCGTCGAGCAGCGACGAGCTGATCGGGTCGAGGCCGGCCGACGGCTCGTCGAAGAAGAGCACCCCGGGATCGAGCGCCATCGCGCGCGCGAGGCCGGCGCGCTTCTGCATGCCGCCGCTGATTTGCGACGGGTAGAAATCCTCGAAGCCCTTCAGGCCGACGAGCGCGAGCTTCAGCGACGCGACCTCGCGGATCTGCGCCGGCGTGAGATCGGTGTACTCGCCGAGCGACGCCGAAGCGGCGTAGCATCTGCTGGCGACGAGCGGGGTCGGCGGCCGTGAAGTTCTCGCCGTCGTACCAGATCTCGCCGCGCGCCGGCTCGTTCAAGCCGATGAGATGCCGCAGCAACGTGCTCTTGCCGCAGCCGCTCCCGCCCATGATGACGAATACGTCGCCGTGGTTCACGGTGAAATTGAGGTCGTGCATCAGGACGAAGCTGCCATAGGCCATCGTGAGATCGCGCACGACGATGTGCGGCCGCCCGTCAGATCCCGAGGACATAGAAGACCACCGCGAAGATGCCGCACGCGGAGATGATGAAGACCACGCCGGTCACGACCGCGCTCGTCGCCGCGTCGCCGACCGCCGACGAGCTGTTGCCGCACTGCATGCCGCGCAGGCAGCCGGCGACCGCGATCAGCACGCCGTAGACCGAGGCCTTGAAGATGCCGCCGGCGAGATCCTTCACGGTCACCGCCGCGAGCGTCTGGTCGTAGTACACGCGCAGCGGCAGCTTCAGCATGCCGACGCCGACCGTCGCGCCGCCGACGATGCCGATCACGTCCGAGTAGACGCAGAGGAGCGGCATCATCAAGCAGAGCGCGATCATGCGCGGCAGCACGAGGAAATCGAGCGGCGAGATGCCCATCGTGGTGAGCGCATCGACCTCTTGCGTCACCTTCATCGTGCCGAGCTGGGCCGCATACGCGGCACCGGTGCGACCCGCCATGACGATGCCGGTCATCATCGCGCCCATCTCGCGCGCCATCGCGATGCCGACGAGGTTGGCGACGTAGATCGCGGCGCCGAACTGCTCGAGCTGCACCGCGCCGACGAAGGCCAAGATCAGCCCGACGAGGAAGCTGATGAGCGTGATGATCCCGAGCGCGTCGGCCCCCGCTTGCTGGATCAGCAGCAGGAGATCGGCGACGCGGAACCGCGCGCGGCGGCGCGCCAGGCGGCCGAGCGCGACCGTGATCTCGCCGATGAAGCCGAGCATCGCACGCACCGGCTCGCGCGCGGCGAGGACGCTCAGACCGATGCGCCCGAGCCACGGCGGAATGGTCACCCCTTGGCGCGCGCCTTGCCGCTCCGGGACGGCTTCGGCGAGCGCGACCAGGCGCTGCGCGCCGGTCGGAAGGCCGTCGCGCTCGACCGTCACGTGCCGGCGCGCGCAGAGTTCGGTGACGTCGGCGACGAAGGTCAGCAGGCTCGAGTCCCATGCGCCAAGCGCCGCGGTGTCGAACGTGAGTCGGGCGGGGGGCGTCGCCGCGAGCTCGCGCTCGATCGCCGCGGCGCTCGGCATGTCGCGCTGCAGCTGCCATCGCCCGCCGAGATGCGCGACGAGCGTCGCGTCGCCGTCGCGGCTGAACGACAGCGTCGGACTCCCGGCGTCCGCGGTCATGTCGTCATCCGTATCGCGCGAGCGCGTCGGTGAGGGCGTCGAGGAGCGCCTGATCGCTGAACGGCTTGTCGAGCACGGCCACCGCGCCGGCGTCGAGCGCGCGCTGACGAATCGCCTCGCTGCCGTGGCCGGTGATCATGACGATGGGGAGGCGGGGATACATCGCCGCGAGATCGTGCTGGAGAGCGAGGCCGGTCATGCCCG
>VBKW01000142.1 GCA_005879405.1 Deltaproteobacteria bacterium | reverse complement strand
ATCGCCGGCGAGAATCGCGGCCGCAATCGGTCCCGCACCGCGATGCCGCGGCAGCAACGACGCGTGCACGTTGATCGGCGCGAGCGTCGGCAGCGCGAGCAGCGCCGGCGGCAAGATCCGTCCGTACGCGGCGACGACGAGCACGTCCGGGCGCCAGCTCTCGAGCGTCGCGAGCACGTCGGGTTCGCGCACGCGCGCCGGCTGGATGAGCGGGAGGCCACGTGCCGACGCGACCGCCGCGACCGGCGACGGGGCCGGCGCGAGCCCACGGCCGCGCGGCTTGTCCGGCTGCGACACGACACCGACGAGCTCCGTGCACGCCGCCAGCGCCTCGAGGCTCGGCACCGCGAACTGCGGCGTTCCCATGAACACGGACCGCAACGGTCGATCGGCCGCCCACTTCAGTCGCGCTGCCATCAGCTCCAAAGTACCGCGAACGGCTGGCAGTTAGTATCTTCGCGCGCCGGCGGTCGAGACGGGTGCAGCTGCAAGGCGAGAGGGAAGTGAGCAGCGCAGGCGTAGCAGCGCTACGCCGAGCAGCGGAGCGACCGAGCAACGCAGCAGATGCGCCCGTATCGGCCGCCGGGCTAGATCAAGCTCTCACGTCGCGCAGGCGGCTCGCGGCCGTCGCGCTCCATTTTCTTCAGGCGGCGGCGGTAGAGGTCGCGCTTCAGGCGACTAATGCGGTCGAGGAAGAGCTTGCCGTCGAGGTGGTCGATCTCGTGCTGCAAGGCGACGGCGAGGAGGCCGGTGCCCTCGATCGCGATCTCCTGCTGATCGGGCGTGTAGCCGCGGACGAGGACGCGCGCGGAGCGCGTCACCTCGGCGACGTAGTCGCGGACCGAGAGACAGCCCTCCTCCCACACGATCTCACCTTCGCGCTCGGCGATGACCGGGTTCACGATCTTGAGGAGGTGCGTCCCTTTGTTCTCGTGATCGACGTCGAGGACGATCACCCGCTGCGAGAGGCCGATCTGCGGTGCGGCGAGACCGACGCCCGGCGCCGCGTACATCGTCTCCACCATGTCGTCGATCGTGCCGACGAGCGCGCCGTCGATCTGCGGAACCGCCGTCGCGACCTTTTTCAATAGCGGCTCGGGATACCTAAGGATACGACGAATCACGGCTTTTCATAACATGCTGACCGGATCGACATCAACGACGAGGCGCACAGTGCGCGCCGCGCGCAGCGCGCGCCACGACGTCACGAGGCGGCGCGTGACGTCGTGCAGAGCGCCGACGCTCGTCGACGCCAAGAGGATCTGCCAACGATAGCGATTGCGCAGCCGCTCGAGCGGCGCCGGCGCGGGTCCGCGTACCGCGACGCGCGCGTCGAGGCCGTGTCCGGCACGCGCGAGGTCGGTCGCCGCGCGCTCGGTCACGTCCGCCGCGACGCCCTCGAGGCGCAACACGACGAGACGCGCGAACGGCGGATACGCGACCTCCTTCCGGTGCGCGAGCTCGTTCGGCGCGAAGCTCGCGTAGTCGTGCGCGGCCGCGGCGACCAGGCTGTGATGCGCCGGGCGAAACGTTTGGATCAGCACCCGGCCGCGGCGGTCGCCGCGCCCGGCGCGGCCGGCGACTTGCGTCAGCAGCTGAAACGCCCGCTCGCCGGCGCGGAAGTCCGGCATATTGAGCGCGACGTCGGCGAGGAGCACGCCGACGAGCGTGACGCCGGGCACGTCGTGCCCCTTCGTGACCATTTGCGTCCCGATCAGCACGTCGAGGTCGCCCGCCGCCCACGCCGCGAGGATGCGGCGGTGCGCGCCCTTGCTGCCCGTGGTGTCGCGGTCGAGACGCCCGACGTGCGCGTCCGGAAACCGGGTCGCGATCTCGGATTCGATGCGCTCGGTTCCTTCCAGCGTCGCCCGCAGCGCGTCGCGGCCGCAACTCGCGCACGTGGCGCGCGCCGGCCGCACGAACCCGCAGTGATGACAGAGCAGCACCGCGCGCCGTTCGTGCCAGGTCAAGCTGACGCTGCACGACGGACACCCCGCCGGCTCGCCGCACGCGATGCACTGCAAGGCGCGGCCGAACCCGCGCCGGTTGAGGAAGAGCAGCACCTGCTCGTGCCGCGCCAGCGTCTCGGTGATCGCGTCGAGGAGACGCGGCGAGAGCAACATCGAGAGCGGCGCCTCGTCGATCGCGAGCCTCGAGTCGACGCGCGACGACGAGATTTGGCGCGAGCCGCGGCGCGACGGCGAGACTCGCGGCGCCGTCGCCGACGACCGACGAGACGCGCCGGCCGAGGGCGCGCGCTTCCCTTCTCCACCCGCTCGCCGCAGGTCGAGGATCTCGACGTCGGGCAACGGCCGTCCTTCGACGCGCGCGGGCAACGACAGCAGGCGGAACTTGCCGTCGCGCGCCTGCTGGTAGGTCTCGACGGACGGTGTCGCCGATCCGACGATGACCGCCGCGCCGGCGAGCTTGGCGCGGACGATCGCGAGGTCGCGACCATTGTAGCGGAGACCCTCGTCTTGCTTGTACGCGGGGTCGTGCTCCTCGTCGACGACGACGAGGCCGAGGTCGGCGAGCGGCGCGAAGACGGCGGAGCGCGCGCCGACGACGACGCGCGCCTCGCCGCGCACGACCCGTCGCCACTCGTCCCAGCGCTCGCCCGGACCGAGGCCGCTGTGCAGCACCGCGACGCCGCCTCCGAAGCGGCGTTGCACGCGGTCGAGGAGCTGGTGCGTGAGCGCGATCTCGGGGACGAGGAACAGCACCGACCGGCCGCGCGCCCGCGTCTGCGCCGCCGCCTGCAGGTAGACCTCCGTCTTGCCGCTTCCGGTGACGCCGTGGAGGAGAAACACCTGAAAGCCGCTGCTGCCGGCGATCGTCTCGACGGCGATCTGCTGATCGGGTGTGAGCGTCAGCGGCGAAGCGTCCCGGCCGACGTCCGGTGTCGTGTCGCGGTAACGCTCGTGGCGTGCGGCATGGACGACGCCGCGGCTGACGAGCGCCGTCGCCGCGGCGCGCTCCTGCGCGTCGAGCGCCCGCGCCTCCAAGGTCCGATCGACGGCGCCGATGAGACGGTCGTACACGGCGCGTTGGCGCGGCGCTCGCCGCGCGAGGAGCGCGAGCGCGTCGGGTTCGAGCTCCGACGCGAGCATGAACGCGGTCTCGAACCGTGTCGTCGCTGCCGGCCGGCGCATCTGCTCCTCGATCGCGACGACGTCGCGCGCGGCGAGGGCGCGCAGCGCGCGCGGTACGCGCCGGTCGTGGAGCGCGCGCGCCAGCTGCTCGACGGAGCTCGGCCCCGTCCGCCGCAAATGCGCGACGATCGCGGCCTCGAGCGCGCCGGAGGGCGGCTCGTCGAGGTGCTCACCGAGACGCACGATCCGCGCGCTGCGTGCGCGCAGACCGCCCGGCAGCGCCGCCGCGAGGACGTCGGCGAGCGAGCTGCAATAGTAATCCGCCGCCCAGCGACAGAGCGCGAACAGATCCGGCGTGACGATCGCCTCGTCGTCGATGACGCGGACGATCGGACGAATGTTCGCGACGTCGGGCGCGGCGTCCGTGAGCTCGACGACGATCCCGGTTTCGCGACGCCGTCCGATGGGAACCACGACGCGCACACCGCAGCGCACGCGGTGACGGTCCGCCTCGGACACGCGGTACGTCAGCAGGTCCTTGCCGGGGATCGCCGGAACGAGCGCCACTGCGGCGAACGCGCGTGCGCCTGCGTCACACGCGAGGGGCTGTGACACGGCGTGAGTTATGGCGGGAGCGGTGAGCGCTGTCAAAGCGGATGGCGCGCGCACGCCGAACCAGCCGTGGAACGATCGCTATGATCGTGACGGCGTCACCGCAGTAGCACACGAAGGCGGCGCCAGCTCGCACGGCACGCGACGCGTCACAGCGCAACGGCGGCCGGTATCGGGACGCGGCTTCGCACACAACGTCGTGGAACATCTCTTGCTCCCCGAATGCTTCATGAATCGCGCGCGGCGAAGGGGAGGCGTCCGTCGTCGCCGCCAGGACGGATTCACGATCGTCGAGCTGGTCGTCGTGGCGGGGCTTGCAGGCATCGTCGCCGCCATGGCCCTACCGCGCGTGCCGCGCATGGTCGCGGTGTACGACACCGCCAACATGGCGTCGCAAATCGCCCTCGACCTCCGCCTCGCGCGCGAGCGCGCCGTGACGACGAACGCGAAAGCGCGACTGAGCTTCTCCACCACGGCGTACCAGCCGCAGCGGGAAAGCCCGGCGGGAAGCGGCACCTACATCAGCGACGGCGCGCAGCAGAATCTCGCGAACGGCATCACGGTCACGACGAATCCCAGCACGCCGATCTTCGATCAATGTCAGCTAGGGAATCATGCGGCGGCTCCATCGGAGCGCGCAGCGAAATCGCACTGCGAACCGCTCGCGGCGCCGGCGCGTTCATGACCGTCGAGGCGATGACCGCGATCGGACTGCTCTCGATCGTGCTTCTCGGGACCGCGGTCGGTGCCGATCGCGCGACGCGCTTCACCGAGTACAGCAAGACCGCCGCGACGGCGTTGACCCTCGTCCAAGACGAGTCCGAGCAGCTCATGGCCGCTGCCGCCGGATCGGCGGCCCTCGCCGCGGGGGCCCACGGCGACGCCAGCAACCCGATCACGTCGACGGGTGCCGCCGGCGGCACCTACACGCGTACGTGGACGGTGACGAGCAATTCGCCGACGGCCGGCTTGCTCTCGATCAACGTGCAGGTCGCCTGGAACCTCTACGGGAGCGACTACAACGTCAATCAGGTGGTGATCCGGTGCACGAGCGCATGCTGAGCAGACGACGCAGGGACGAGCGTGGCTTCACGCTTCCGGACATGCTCGGCGCGATGTCGCTCGCAATCATCGCCGGTACCGGCGCGGTGACGTTCATCCGCTCGCAGTCGCTGGCGCTGCGCGTGCAGGCCGGCCAGACCGATCTGAACGACTCCTCGCGCGGCGCGATCGAGCTCATGGCACGTGAGATCCGTCTCGCCGGCTATTGGCCGTGCGGTACGAGTACGACGGCACCGTGTCCGGGCGGGTGTCCCGTCGTCGGCGGCTCGGGGCGCGGCATCTTCACCGGCGCCACCTCGACGCTGATCCGCGTGCAAGCCGACCTCGACGGCAACGGCGCGATCAGTACGGCAGCCGCCGCGACCGAGGATCTCACGTTTCAGTACGACGCCGCCAACACGAAGGTCACGCGCACGGCCGGGAGCGGCGGCGGCGCCGCCACCGGCGACATCGCGACCGACGTCGCGGCGGGCTCGTTTGCCATCCGCTATTTCGACGGCACCGGGACCGAGATCGTTCCCGGTGCGGGCGGCCTCACCGCGGCGCAGGCGGGGGCGATCAACCGAGTGGCGGTTCGCCTCGAGCCGGCGAAGGCCACCGACGCGCGGATCACAACGCAGGCGAAGGCGTCGCTCTGGACGAACGTCTTCCTCGACAACTACGGGAAATGCCAATGACGAACAGAAGGGTTTCGACCGTCAAGGACGAGCGCGGCTTCGCGATCGTCATCGCGATCTTCGTGCTCGCGATGCTGATCAGCGTCACCGCTGCCGCGCTCCGCATGGGCCAGGCGGACATCTTCGCGTCGCGCAACTACCGCAGCGGCTCGCAGGCGCTCTACGCCGCGCAAGCGGGCGTCGTGCACGCGATGATGATCGTCAATGCCGGCGGCACCGGCGGCGTCACGAATCTCCAGAACGACGCCATCAACGGGTGGAGCGGCATCTGGGGTAGCGCGAAGACGATGCCGACGGTCACCAGCTACTCGTACAACGTCACGCTCGTCCAGGACGCCGCGATGTATCCCGGCGACTTCGACCGAGGCGTGCTCACGTCGACGGCGACGGGCAGCGACAACTCGACGCGGACGATCGTTGCGCACGTGCGGAGAAGCAGCATCCCTGCCGCGCCGGCGGGCGCGCTCTATCTCGCCACCGACAACAACACGAACTCGACGTTCAACGGCAACGCGTTCAGCATCGATGGCAACGATTGGAACATGAACAACACCGCCGGGACGGCAGCGGCGATTCCGGGAATCACGACCCGCAACGACACGAACTCGACCGAGACGCGCACCTCGCTCACCGATCCGCAGAAAAACAACGTCACCGGCCTCGGATTCGTGCCGGGCAACCCGGCGACGCCGAGCGTTGCGACGGCGCAAGGAATGAGCACCGCGCAGATCGATCAGATGGTCAGCGATCTCCTCCAGATGCCGTACGTCCCGCATGACAGCGACGTCCATGGCGGCGAGAAACTGGGCGATTGCTCCGCGGGCGGTGCGGGCCCTCAAATCACGTACCTCGGCCCCGGTAACGGCTCCGCCTACAAAGAGAACGGCAACGCCAGCGGCTGCGGGGTCATGATCATCGAGAGCGGCGTCACGATCAACGGCACCTTCGACTTCGACGGGTTGGTCATCGTGCGCGGGACGACGAAGATCACGGACGTGACCGGAAACATGACGTTGCACGGATCGCTCTGGACGACCGACGTCAACTTCAGGGACGGCGGCTCGAGCGACATTCGCTTCAGCAGCCAGGCGCTCGCGCTCGCGAATCAAGCCGGCGGGGTCCCCGGCACCTTGCCGGCGCCCATCGTCGTCACGGCGTGGCGCGACGTCTTCTGACGGCTAGCCTAGCCTAGGCTAGCGAGTCGCGCCGCGGCGCCGCGGGCTGAGGTCCAGACCGTCGGACGGTCAGCGAGCCCTTCGGACGGTCAGCGAGCTGTGCCGAGGCGCCGCATCACGTCGCGGCGCTGGCCATTGATCGCGTCCACCCGCTGCTGCAACCGCTCGATTTCTTCGTCGGACTTGTGCTCGAAGCGCGCGGTGCTGAGCTCGCGGTGCGCCTCGAGGAGGAGCTTGTCGAGACGCGCCGAGCGCGTCGAGAGATCCTCGCTTTTGCGTTCGGCGAGCTCGGCGTCGAGACCCGCGTCGGGACTCTTCGCGTTCGGCGCCGCGGCGGCCGCATCATGCCCGGTGGTTTCCGCTCCGGGTGCGGACGGCTTCGCGGCGGCGGTGACCGTAGCGGCCGCCGTGCGAGTGCTCGCGGTGCCCTCCATGGACGCCGCATCGTGCGCGACCGGCGCCGGCGGCGGAAGCGACGCCTCTTCCACGATCGATTCGATCGCGGTGCGCGGCAAGCCGATCCGGCCGCCGCGTCGCTCCAACTGTATCGTGTCGCCTTGCGTCCAGTAGCGCGTTGCCCGCACGGTCACGCCGCTCCGCAGATGAACGACGAAGTCCGCTTCTGCCGATGCGGCCAGCGTCAGGGTCGCTCCGGCGACGACTACCAATGTCCTTGTCAGATTCATGGCAGGCATCGATTCAGCAATTGTCGTTCCGCAGAGCAATTGTCGCGATTCATGGCAGGCATCGATCCAGCAATTGTCGTTCCGCAGAGCAATTGTCGCTCCGCGCCGGTGACGCGCGTATACGCGAATTCCCAGGCGCCGAGCCGTCGTGCCGGTGCCGACTGTCAAACCGACGACAGGTCCGTTCCGTTGCGTACGATTCTCTGTCCCATTCTCCGGCCCGGCCTTCGTCCGTCGCTGCCCGACCGAGGGGTTTCTCCGTCGTCGATGCGGCACTCGGCTTGCTTCACCCAGTCATAGCCCCTCCTTTCTGAAGAAGAGGCCCGGTCCGAGCGCTCGGGTCGGGCCTCTTCGTTTGAAGAGAAGGGGTGGTGGGAAAAGCCTCTGGACCAGAGCAGTCGCACAAGGAGGTGGGCATCGTGAACGAGGTGTTTTTTCATTGCGGATACTTTTCGGCATGTGGTATCTCCGCCAGCGGTGGAGTGGGATGGATGGCGCGTCGAACGGGGATGGGGTGGGGTTGCGATGAGTAAGGCACAGGGGCGTCTGTCCGGACTGCTCGGCCGTTCCGTCCGCGACCTCTTTTCTCGTTCACGCGGCGTACTCGCGCTCGACATCGGCTCGAGCTGCGTGAAGCTGCTCGAGACCGACGGCCCGCCGGGAAACATTCGCCTGCTGACCGCCGGAATCGCTCCGCTGCCGCCGACCGCGGTCCAGAACAACCTCATCCAAGACTTCGACGTGGTTGCGGAGACGATTCGCGACCTCGTGAAGCAGACCGGCGCCCGTTCGCGCGAGGTCGTCACCGCCGTCCCGGGTCCCGCGGTCATGATCAAGAAGATCCACCTGCCGTCGGGAAGCGACGAGGCCAACTTCGACCAGCAGGTGATGGTCGAGGCCGGCAACGCCATCCCCGAGCATCTCGACAACGTGACGCTCGATTACCAGGTGCTCGGCTATACCGAGCGCGACGAGCTCGAGGTGCTGCTCGTCGCGGTGAAGAAGGACATCGTCAACAGCTACACCTCGGTCATCCGCGACGCCGGGCTCGTGCCGGTGATCGTCGACGTCGACTACTTCGCGCTCGAGAACATGTTCGAGCTCAACTACGACTTGGAGGAGTCGCACGTCGTCGGCCTCGTCAACGTCGGCGCGCGCTACTGCTCGATCAACATCCTGCGCTCGGGGCGGTCGTCGTTCACCGGCGACATCCCCGTCGGCGGCGCCGAGTTCACCGACGTCCTGATGCGCAACCTCGGCGTCTCGCCGGAGGAGGCGGAGGTGCTGAAGGCCGGCGGGACGGCGGGCGACCTCGGCCGCGACCAGATCGAGGCGGCGCTCACCCCGGCGGTGCAGTTCCTGGTCGAGGAGATCCATCGCGCGCTCAGTTTCTACTGGCGCTCCGACGCCGAGGAGCCGCTCTCCGCCGTCTATCTGAGCGGCGGCACGGCGCGCACCGCAGGCCTCGCCCGCATGTTGAGCGAGCGGCTCGAGACGCCGGTCGAAGTCGCCGATCCGCTGGCGCGGGTGACGCTCGGCCGCGTCGTCGACGCCGAGTTCGTGCGCCGCAACGCGACGTCGCTGGCGGTCACGATCGGACTCGCGGCGCGCCGCGTGGGAGACAAGACATGATCCGGATCAACCTGCTTTCCGTTCGCGACGCCGAGCGCGAGGTCGGCCGGCGCACCGAGGGTCGCCTGATCGTGCTCGGCGGCGTACTCGCGGTGACCGTGCTCTTCGCCGTCGAGGTGTGGAGCCGCCTGGCGATGTCGCCGCTGCGCAGCGAGTACGCTGAGCTCACGACGCGGGTGAAGGTGCTCGACGCGCAGACCGCCGAGCTCACCGAGCTGCAAAAGAAAAGGAGTGAGCTCGACGCGAAGCTGAAGACCATTGAAGGGCTGCAACAGCGTCGCGTCGGACCGGCGAAGGTCCTCGCGGATCTGAGCGATGCCGCGCCCGAGCAGGTGTGGCTGCTCGACTTCACGGAGGACAACGGCGCGGTGACGGTCACCGGTCTCGCCTTCGACAACCAGACGATCGCGGCGTTCATGCGCAATCTCGGCGCGTCGAAGTACTTCGTCGACGTCGATCTCGTCGAGACCACGCAAACGACGCAGAAGGACGCCCAGCTGAAGAAGTTCGTCGTCAAAGCGCGGCTGAGTTACGGCGGCCAGCCGACGGCGCCGGCGGCGCCGGACTCGAAACACCCGGAATCGCCGAAGGGTAACCGCGCATGAACAACCTCATCGAACGCTTCTTCGATCTCGAGTCGCGGCAGCGCACGATGCTGTGCGCGATCCTCGTCCTGCTCGTGGCCGCCGGGTACTGGTCCTTCGTCTACTCCGGCAGACGCGCCGAGATGGCGTCCCTGCGGGAGAAGGTCGAGGCGCTCCGCGACCAGCGCAACGCGAAAGAACACCTCGTCGCGAACCTCGACGAGGAGCGCGCCACGATCCGTCAGCTCCAGGGCGACCTGCAGCGCGCCGAGGTGCAGCTGCCCGACAAGAAAGAGATCCCCGACCTCTTGAGCATGATCTCGTCCGTCGGACGCGAGGCCGGTCTCGAGATCCTCCTCTTCCGCCAGAAGGCGGAGCGGTACCAGGACTTCTACGCCGAAGTGCCCGTCGACGTCCTCGTCCGCGGCAACTACCACCAGGTGGCGACGTTTTTCGATCACGTCGGGCAGCTCGATCGCATCGTCAACGTCAGCGACATCTCGATGAAGGACCCCAAGGACGAGAACGGAGCGATGGTCGTCAGCACGTCGTGCTCGGCCGTCACCTTCCGGTTCCTCGACGAGGCCGAGCGCCAGCGGATTGCAAAGCAGAAGGCCGAGCAACCCGATGGGGCGAAGAGGTAAGTCATGGGTAACGCGGATTCGGTGAGCGCGGTCTTCGGACTGCTGCTCGGGTTGGTGGCGCATCACCCGCCCGTCGTCGCGACGGCGACCGCCGCGACGAGCGGTCCCGCGGTGGCGATCGAGAAGGCGCAGTCGGCCGCGACGGCCGAGTCGCGTCGCGCTCGCGAGAGCGACGCGGAAGCGGCACGCGTATTCTCGCCGACGAGCGACGCCGCGCCCGTAGCGAGCGCGGCGAAGTCCAACGCGGTGCCGGCGGCGACGGCGGCGGAGGCGAGTAAGGCGAGGGCGCCCGCGGATGCGAGTGCGGCAACGGTGCCGGCCGAGGCGAGCGACGCGGTGGTCCCGGCGGATGCGAGCAAGACGGCCGCGAGCACTGCGGCGGACGCGCAGCTCGCGGCGAACGGCAGCGAGGACACGTACGACCCGAGTCGCCATCGCGATCCGTTCCGGCCGCCGCCCAACGTCGGTGCGGACAAGGCGGTCGCGCGGACGCCGCTCGAAGGCTACGAGCTCGGGCAGCTGAAGCTCGTCGGGATCGTCAAAGACGCCGGAACCGTACGCGCGATGGTGGAAGATTCCGCCGGACTGGGCTACATCGTCACGACCGGAACACCCATCGGGTTGGGCGGCGGCGTCGTGCGCAGCATCGAGCAGCGTCGCGTGCTCATTCAGGAGACGACGACAACCTTGTACGGCGAGAAGCAGGCGAAGGAAGTGGTGATGGAGCTTCCGCAGGAGGATCGTTCGCCATGAAAGAGACGGAGTGGGACGTGGTCTGGGGGGCGGCGGGGCTGGCGGGTGTCCTGCTCCTCGGCTTCATCGGATGCACCAAGGTTCTCGAGCATCAAGTCGCCCCTGCTTCGCCTGAAGCAGACACTGCGTCGTCCACCACCGCGTCGCGCGGCTTCCTCGGTGATCTCCCGACCGAGCCGCCACCGGCAGGCGGCGAGGCGCCGATGGCGGCCGCGCCCGCGCTCGAGCACGCGCACGAGGCGGTCGAGCCGAACCTGCGCGTCCACGAGATTCAGCTCGCGAGCCGCGGCGGCCGTCAGGCGGTCATCGTCGTGCTGTCGCGACCGCCGGAGAAGGTTCACGACTTCGTCCTTCACGATCCGAGTCGCGTCGTGCTCGACCTCGAGGGTCCGCTCGCGGCGACCGGGGCGCGCACGCACGCCGTCGCCGACCCCGTGGTCGCCCGTATTCGCCAGGGCGCGGACACGTCACGGCTGCGGCTCGTCATCGACCTGAAAGGCGCGGCGCCCGCGATCGAGACCGAACGCGACGGTCGCGTCGTCGTCGCGCTGCTCGGCGAAACGCCGCCCGGCAGCACGGATCAGCTGGTGTATCGTGCGCCGGGTCTCGAGCCGGCCTCGCTCGTCGCCGCATCCGACGACGCTCCCGGCGAGCCGGTCGCGTCGGCGCCGGCCGATGCCGTGCTGCAGCCCGTCGCCCTCGCTGCGCCGACGGACGACCCGAGCGCAGCCTCCGGCGACACCGCGGCTGCCGCTGCGATCGAGACGGTGCCGCCGGTGCCGCCGTCGGACGACATCGCCGCGAACGCGCCTATCGACGTCGCCGCCGATCCGCCGCCCGCCACTGCCGTTGCGCGCGCCGACCCGGCGCCTGACGTGCTCGCGGCGCCGCCGGCCGCGGCCGATCCGCCGCGGGTGATGACGGCGACGACCGACGTCGATCCTGCGCGGTCGGCGCACGCGACGGACGACTACGACCCGCGGTCCGCCGATGCGCTGCACGACCTCGACGATCGCGCGCCGGCGAAACAAGACCTCGTCCTGCACGACCCGCCGCCCGAGCGTCCGGCGACGTACGCGCTCGCGGCGCAAGCGAAGCCGGAGCGGAAGACGGTGAAGACGCACACGATCGAAGGCGGCACCGTCGAGCAGCTCACCCCGCCCGGCGGCCGGCAGTACACCGGCCAGCGGATCTCGCTCGATTTCAAGGACGCGGACATCCAGAACGTGCTCCGCATCCTCGCCGACGTGAGCGGCTTCAACGTCATCACCACCGAGGACGTGCAAGGGAAGCTCACGATGCGCCTCGTCGACGTGCCGTGGGATCAGGCGTTCGACGCGATCCTGCGCGCGAAGAACCTCGACAGCGTCCGCGAAGGCAACATCATTCGCGTCTCGACGGTGAAGCAACTCAAGGAGGAGCGCGACGCGCTGCGCGCCGCCGAGGAGGCGCAGAAACAGCTCGAGCCGCTCGAGGTGAAGTACATCAAGGTCAACTACGCCAAGGCCGACGAGAAGATGGTGAAGAAGGTGCAGGAGGTGCTCACCGAGCGCGGCACCACGACGTGGGACGAGCGCACCAACATGATCGTCGTCCGCGACATCGCCCGCGGCGTCGTGGCGGCCACAGAGCTCGTACGTCAGTTCGACACCCAGACGCCGCAGATCCTCATCGAGTCGAACATCGTCGAGGCGCAGAAGAGCTTCCTCCGCGATCTCGGCATTCAGTGGGGCGTGAACCACAAGGCCGGTCCCGGCACCGGCAACTCGACCGGCCTCAACTTCCCCGGCACGATCAACGGCGGCGGCGTGCTCGCGGGCGGCAAGAACTCACCGGCGACGACGGTGCCGTTCATCGCCGATTTCCCGGCGGCGAACGTCGGGCCGGGAGCGGGCTCCGCCTACGACATCCTGCTCGGCTCGATCGACGGGTCGCTGACCCTCGATGCCCGTCTCACTGCGCTCGAGAACGACGGCAAGGTGAAGATCATCTCGCGGCCGCGCGTCGTCACGCTCAACAACCTGCCGGCGACGATCGAGAGCTTGCGCATCCTGCGCGTCCGGCTGCCCAGCACCGGTACGGTGATCTCGACCGGCGCCGGCGGCGCCGCCGGCACGGCGCAGAGCGCGACGGAAAAGATCAACACCGGCATCACGCTGACCGTGACGCCGCAAGTGTCGTCGGACGGGTTCGTCTTCCTCGACGTCTTCGCGAAGTCGAGCACGATCGCGCCGTCGAGCAGCCCCGACAACATCCCCGACGAGGTGAGCCGCCAAGCGGAGTCGCACGTCCTCATCAAGGACGGCGAGACGTTCGTGCTCGGCGGCGTCTACCAAGAGACGCTCAATCGGGCCGACACCGGCATTCCGTACCTGCGCGCGATCCCGGTTCTCGGCTGGGCGTTCAAAAACCACAACGACAAGGACGATCGCCAGGAGCTCCTCGTCTTCATCACGCCGAAGACCGTGGTGGGACGCGGCGGCTCGGAGGCGATCGCGCAATTGCCGACGGCGGCGGACCTGTGGCAAAATCGACCGCACTAACGCTCGGCGGCACGTCGTCGGGCGCCTCGCATGGCACGGCGATCCGCCGCGCCTCCTCTCTCGGTGCAGCCTGCGAAGTGAGAACCCGTGTTGCGTTTTCTGACCGCCGGTGAGTCACACGGCCCCTGCCTGACGGCGATCCTCGAGGGATGTCCGGCCGGGTTCGCGATCGACGTCGACGCCATCAACGCCGACATGCGGCGCCGGATGCTCGGCTACGGGCGCGGCGGCCGCATGAAGATCGAGCAGGACACGGTCGAGATCCGCTCCGGCGTCCGCTTCGGCGAGACGCTCGGCTCGCCGATCACGCTCGTCGTCGAGAACCGCGACTGGCGGAACTGGGAAAAGAAGATGTCGGCGCGCCCCGAGGATCGCGATCCGTCGATCACGGTGACGCGGCCGCGCCCCGGCCACGCCGACCTCGCCGGCGTGCTCAAGTATCAGCACGACGACGTCCGCAACGTCCTCGAGCGCGCGAGCGCGCGTGAGACCGCGGCGCGGGTCGCGATCGGCGGCGTCGCGAAGGCGCTCCTGCGGCCGTTCGGCGTTGCGGTGCGCGGCTGGGTCGCGGAGATCGGCGGCATCGTCGCCGATCACGCCGGCAAGGACGCCGAGGAGATCTTCGCCGCGGCCGAGCGCTCCGAGGTGCGGATGGCCGATGCCGACGCGGAGCGGCGCATCATCGCCGCGATCGACCACTGCAAGACGCGCGGCGACACGCTCGGCGGCATCGTCGAGGTCGCAGCGACCGGCCTGCCGCCCGGCCTCGGCAGCCACGTGCACTGGGACCGCAAGCTCGACGGCCGCCTCGGCCATGCGCTGTTGAGCCTGCAGGCCGCGAAAGGCGTCGAGATCGGGCTCGGCTTCGAGACCGCGCGCCGCCCCGGCTCGGCGGTCCACGACGAGATCTACTTCGACGAGCGCACGCGTGAGTTCACCCGGCGCACGAACAACGCCGGCGGCACCGAGGGCGGCATGAGCTCGGGCGCGCCGCTCCTTGCGCGCGTCGCCTTCAAGCCGCTCTCGACCTTGATGAAGCCGCTGCACTCCGTCGACGTGCGCAGCAAGGAAGAGTCGAAAGGCGCGATCGAGCGCTCCGACGTGTGCGCGATTCCCGCGGCGGCCGTCATCGCGGAGGCGGTCGTCGCGTTCGTCGTCGCCGACGCGTTTCTCGAGAAGTTCGGCGGCGACTCGCTGGTCGAGATCCGGCGCAACTACGAAGGCTATCTCGAGCAGGTCAAGAACTACTGAATGGGGGCGATCGTGCTGACCGGGTTCATGGGGACGGGGAAGAGCGAGGTGGGACGGCGGCTGGCGACGCGGCTCGGCCGCGCCTTCGTCGATACCGACCAGCTCGTCGAGCGCGACGCCGGGAAGAGCGTCGCCGCGATCTTCGCCGACGACGGCGAGGCGGCGTTTCGCGCCCGCGAGCGTGACGCGGTTGCGGCCGCGTCCGCGCGCCGCGACGCGGTCATCGCGGTCGGCGGCGGCGCGATTCTCGACGCGACGAACGTCGCGCGGCTGCGGCAAGCCGGCGTCGTCGTTTGTCTCACCGCGAGCGCGGAGACGGTCCTCCGCCGGGTCGGTACGACGGCGCACCGGCCGCTGCTCGCGGGCGACGATCCGCGCGCGGCGATCGAGCGGCTGCTCGTTGAGCGCCGGCCGGCGTACGACGCGGCGGCGGATGTGACGGTGGACACGACGGACCGGCGTCCCGAAGACGTCGTAGAGGAGATTTGCGAACGAGTAGGGAGGTTCGAGCGCGAGCGGCAGCAATGGAAGTCGTCAACGTAGAGCTCGGCGCACGGCGGTATCCGATCTACGTGGGCGCCGGATGTCTGCGCGAGCTCGGGACGAAGCTCGCCGAGACGAGGTGTGGAGCAGGAGTGGCGGTGGTGACGAACTCGACGGTAGCTGATCTCTATCTCGATCGGGCGCTGGCGTCCTTGCGCGACGCTGCGTTCGAGCCGATCGCCATCCAGATCCCCGACGGCGAGGAGCACAAGAACCTCGCGTGGCTCGCGTTCGTCTACGACAAGCTCATCGACGCCGGCGTCGAGCGCAGCGGCGCCGTGATCGCGCTCGGCGGCGGCGTCGTCGGCGATCTCGCCGGCTTCGCGGCGGCGACATATCTGCGCGGCATCCCGTGCGTGCAGGTGCCGACGACGCTCCTCGCGCAGGTGGATTCGGCGATCGGCGGCAAGACCGGGATCAACCACGTCGCCGGCAAGAACCTGATCGGCGCCTTCGCGCAGCCGCGCTTCGTGCTCGCCGACGTCGAGACGCTGCGCACGTTACCGCGGCGCGAGCTCATCGCCGGCCTCGCGGAGGTCGTCAAGTACGGCATCATCCTCGATCCGGGGCTGTTCGCGCTGATCGAGAACCAGCTGTCGGCCGTGCAGCACCTCGAGCGCGATCTCCTCGCGCGGATCGTGCGCATGTGCTGCACGCTGAAGGCGCTCGTCGTCGGCGAGGACGAGACCGAGAGCGGCTATCGCGCCGTCCTGAACTTCGGCCACACGATCGCGCATGGGCTCGAGAGCCTGACCGAGTACAAGCAGTATCTGCACGGCGAGGCGGTCGCGATCGGGATGGTCGCCGCGGCGCGCATCTCGCGCCGCCTCGGCTTCTGCCCCGACGCCGACTACCAGCGCATCCGGAAGCTGCTCGAGCGCTGCGGACTGCCGACCGAGGTGCCGGCGGACCTGCGCGGCGAGCCGCTCGCCCTGGCGCTGCGGAGCGACAAGAAGGCGCGCGGCGGCTTGATCAACTTCGTCTGTCTCGAGGCGATCGGGAAGACGCGTTTCGAACGACTGACCTGTGACGAGATCGTGAAGCATCTCTAGCGTTCACACATGACCTCCGGCTGTCGGGTGGCGGCGGGCACGGAGAAGGGGAGGATGGCAGCATGACGACACGGTTCATGGCGACAACGTGCTTGGCGGCGGTGTGTCTCGCGGTCGCCAGTTGTGGTGGTGGAGGCGGCTCTGGGTCGAACGACAACGGCGTGTCCTTCAGCTTCCTCGGCGTCTTTCAGGAGGTCACGGAGAACTTCGCGCCTGCTGCCGACGTGTTTCCGACCGCCGACAACCATCCCGGCGATACGGGACGGATCGTCGACATCAGCCAGATCGACGCGATCCCGAACGACGTCAACGGCGACGGCGATGCCGACGGCGGCTTCCTCGGCATCCAGAACAACCTCGATGTCGAGAGCATCAACGTCGAGGCCGTCGACGTGAAGATCGTGATCCCGGGCGCCGTCATCAACCCGGTCGCGACCGACGTCGTGCCGATGGGCATTCGACTCGGGCCGGCGCAGGTGGCGATCGGCGAGACCGCGACCAACGAGGTCTTCGCACAGACCTTCTTCGTGTCGCCGAAGATCATCGCGTTCCTCAATCAAAATCCGAGTCTGCTGCCGCAGAAGCCGTTCACGATGAACGTCGTGATGACGCTCAGAGCAACGCGCGACAGCGGCGATCATTTCGAGTCGAACCAGTTCACGTACGCCGTGACCGTCTTGCAGAACGCGCAATGATGCGGGCGGGGATGGGAGGATATCCAATGAGAGCACATGCAAGCTGGTTCGGGACGTCCGGTGCGATCGCTCTGTGCGCGCTCCTCGTCGCCGGGTGCGGCGGGACGGGCGGAGGCGGTGGCGGCAACAACGGCTTTCCCGAGGAGCAGTT
>VBKW01000137.1:4626-5456 GCA_005879405.1 Deltaproteobacteria bacterium | reverse complement strand
TGGACACGGTCGGCTCCCGGCGCCGCGCCGGTGAGGAGACCGATGCGGTCGGCGCCGATCGGGTACGAGCGCTCACCCAGGACGGCGGCGCCGGCAACGACCATCTGCTGCACGGCCCGCCCGAGCACGGGGCGAGAGACGACCCAGAGCAAGACCGACGTGACCGCGACGAGGAGTACCCTGGTGGCGACCGCGCTGGCGCGCATCGACGACGAGACCGACGCGGTCCATCCATGCAACGTACGCCCAGACGGCGACGACGATGGTCACCACCTGCCAGACGACGTGGTGCACGAGGTCGAAGCTCGCCGGGAAGTACACGCCCACCATGAACATCGCGACGAGCCGTCCGAGGTTGAAAATCTGTGATCCGACGAGCGCCAGCGCGACGCCCACGACCCGCGCGCGCACTGGCACCGGGGCCACGAGCATCGCGAGCGATAGAATGATCGCGAGGTCGAGGCCATCGCACACCGGGGCGATCCGCATCGCGAAGCCGCTGCCGGTGACGGTGTCACCGAAGCTCGCGACGTCGACCCCGAGGAAACCCAGGATGCCCGCCGTCGCCCTCGCTTGAAGGGGCCCGAGCCGAGCGCCGCGCTCACCCCACGGCCCTAGCACGACGAGCGCGAGCAACGCCCCGTAGATCGCAGCTCGCGTCAGAAGGCTGCGGCGCGAATGGGCCATCCTCGCCGACGATGTAGCACACCGCCGGCGCCGGGACAGCGAGGCAAACGCGGGCGCGAGTTGGGTTAGGTCACGGCGGTGCGGTTGGCGCAGCCCGCCCTATCCGACCCCTTCAGCGAGCGCTCGAAGTGCGCGACGAGCCG
>VBKW01000137.1:1553-4573 GCA_005879405.1 Deltaproteobacteria bacterium | reverse complement strand
GCGGCATTGCATCGCGTGCGCTGGCAGACGGGGCGGCTCTTACGGCTCGTCTTCGATCTCCGGCTCTATCGCTTGCTCGAGTTCCGCACGGCGGCGCAGTACGCGAAAGAGCGCCTCGGGGGCAGCCGCGCAGGCTTTCCCGCGGCATTCATAAACCGCGTACGGCAATGCGTCTGGCCACAATTTCTCATTGACCAACTCCCGATCGGCGGTCCGAAAGAATCGGTTCTGCGTCTAGATCACATCCAGCCCGTTGGTGTGCGCGGCAACTCCCATATCGTTACGGAGCACCAGATGAGCCCGCAGGCGCTGGAGATACTCGACGACTGGCTAGTCTGGCTGATGACCGGCCTGGTGCCTGAAGGTTGAGACTTGTACGCGGCGATGCAACTCCTCGCCGATCAGCCGCCAGCAGCATAGGCGACGTGCTTCGCTCTGCTACTTACGCGGCCGCTTCTGGTTCCGGGGGATCGATCAGCGCGACGAGACCAATCCAGGTATCGACATCCCGTGTGGAGGTCGAGACGCAGCTCACAAGACGACCTGGTTGCCGAGCCATGGCGGACCCGAGCGTGCGACGCTGAGAAAACGTTCCGGAAACGTTCCAGGTCGGCGGACAATTCGAGATCATTCGGGACGATCCGACCCGGCGTGATACTCCGACATTCCGCACACCTGACCATTGCTGACCACCTCAGGTCTGACCGGTTTGGGGGTTCGGACGGGGGTTCGATTCCCCCCGCCTCCATCCCTCAGGCGCCACCAACTCTAACCTGCGGCATCTACATCCGCTTCGTCGGAACCCATCGAGAGTACGACGAGGTGAACGCGGAGACGGTGTGATGGACGTCAAGCCGATCAAGAACGAGTCTGACTACGACGCTGCCCTGGCCAAAATCGCCGATTTGATGGATGCCCGTGTCAACACGCGTGCGGGCGACCGCCTGGATGTCCTCGTGACGCCCCGTGACCTCCAGAACCCGCGCAATCGCGGCGACGACGGCAGCAAGCTGCAGCATGGTCTTGCGCAGCGTCTGCCGTGGAGACCGTAGTTACGCATCAAGGAGCGGGCGGCTTCGGCCGCGGCGGCTTCGGCCCGAACGCCCGTGCCGTGTCGCGCTGCGGCCGGTCCGTTTGGGACAGCGCTCGCTGACGAGCGAGCTCTGCCCGCCCGTGTTCCGCGTAATCGGCGCTCGTCAGCGACGCGAGAAAGGCGACGACGTCGTCGATCTCGCCCTCGGTCAGGGCGAGCGGCTGGATGTCGTCGTCGAGATACGGATTCTGCAGGCCGGCGCCCTTGTTGTAGTGGTCCATGACGTCCCACAGCGTCGCCTGCGAGCCGTCGTGAAAGTAGGGTCCGGTCACGAGCACGTTACGCAGGCCCGGGGTCTTGAACGCGGCGGTATCCGGTTCTTTCTTGGTGATGAGAAATCGTCCGAGCGCCGACATGTCGGTTTGAATGGCGGCGCGATCGACCGCGGTCTGATCGCCCGAGTTGATGAGCTGCTCCGCCTGGCGCGCGAGCGCGACGACATCGTGCCGGATGATACCGATGCCGATGTTGTGGAAGTCGTTGTCCGTGAAGTAGGTGACGTCCCGCGCGTCTTCCGACAACGCGTGGCACTTGTTGCAGCGGCCACGGGTATTGAAGAGCTCCCAGCCGCGCTTGGCGGAGTCATCAATGGCGTTCTCGTCGCCGGCGATGAAGTGATCGAAGGGCGAATCAAACGAATCTTGCGTTCGCTCGTAGGACGCGATGGCGCGCACCAGGTCGGGGGCGTTGGGCGGGTGGCCGAAGACCCCCCGGAAGGCGTCCTGGTATTCTGCTATGGCCGCGATTCGGGTCNNGACGATCGGGAGTGCCGCTTGTTCCTCGAGCGTCCGCGCGCGGCCGTCCCAGAATTGCGTCTTGTTGTAGAGAGCGTTCAGGATCGTCGGCGCGTTGCGCTGGCCGACGCGGCCGGCGATGCCGATCGAGACG
The DNA here is from genome assembly GCA_005879405.1 of Deltaproteobacteria bacterium. GTDB lineage: Bacteria > Desulfobacterota > Binatia > UTPRO1 > UTPRO1 > DP-19. The sequence goes on along the minus strand of VBKW01000137.1, from coordinate 2,592 downwards.
GGCTTGCCGTCGGTGAACGCGCGCGTGGGATCATGGCACGTGCTGCACGCGACGCTCCCATCGGCGGAGAGGCGGGCGTCGAAGAACAGTCGCTCGCCGAGCGCGATCTTCGCCGGGGTCTGCGGATTGTCGGGCGGTATCGCGGCACGACTCGCGTCGGCGGGGGCGCCAATCTGATGCAGGGACTTCGGTCGCGCGAGCGGACCTGCTTGGGGAATAGGGCGCGTCTCGGGTGTGGCTTGCCGCGCCGCTCCGACGATCAATGCGAGCATCGCGAATGTGAGACGGCCTTTCATCGCTGTGGTCGGTAGCTCGATCGGCGCGCGACGCAAGACCGCCTCACATGCCTTCCGGCGACGGGCCGGCGACGCGCACGGATTCGGCGAGAATCCTTGCGATCTCGGCGCGGTCGTTCTCCGACAGCGAAACCTCCGCGGCGGACACCGTCCCGTCGAGCTGTGACGCCCGCCGTGCGCCGACGATCGCCACGTGCACAGCCGGGCGCGAAATCGTCCACGCGACAGCGAGCTGCGGGAGCGTGACGCCGCGTGCGTCGGCATACCGCTTCAGGCGCTCGATCACGTGCAGGTTCTGCCGGAACGACGTCCCCGTGAAGTCGGAGCTGTGGCTCCGCCAGTCGTCGGCCGCGAACTTCGTCTCCGTCGTCATTCGCCCGGAGAGCAGCCCGTGCGCAAGCGGGCCGTAGACGAGCACCCCAATGTCGTGCGCGGCCGTATAGGGCAGGATCTCCGCCTCGATGTCGCGATGGAGCATGTGGTACGGCGGCTGAAGGGTCTCGACGCGCCCGTAGCGGGCCAGCGCATCCATCTGGTTCGCGTCGTAGTTGGAGACGCCGATGTGGCGGATCTTCCCCTCGCGCACGAGCTCCTCGAGCGCACGCGCGGTTTCTTCCGGCGGCGTTCTCAGATCGGGCCAGTGCACCTGGTAGAGATCGATGTAGTCGGTCCGCAGGTTCCGGAGGCTCGACTCCACACCCTGTCGCAGCCAGCGCGCGCTCGCGTCCCTGAGCAGCGTCTCG
>VBKW01000137.1:0-1529 GCA_005879405.1 Deltaproteobacteria bacterium | reverse complement strand
CGCATCCGCGAGCAGGCGCTCCGAGACGCCGAAGCCGTAGGCCTGGGCCGTATCGAAGAACGTGACGCCGAGGTCGAGCGCGCGGTGGATGGCTGCCGTGGACTCGTCCGCGCCGAACGATCCCCAGTCGCCTCCGAAGGCCCAGGTTCCGAACGCGATGGCGGAGACCTCGAGGTCGGTCTTTCCCAGTCGTACGTATCGCATTTGCAACCTCCTCTCAGCCGCGGTGCGGCACTTTCTTGCTGCGCGCTTCACAACGGCATCGCGGCCGGGGGCGGATAGCCGTGCTGCTCGCGTCCGACGCCGCCGTCGTATCGCTTTGTGGATTTGAAGAGCATACGAGGGTGGGTACTGGGCGCAGGTCATCGTACTGCTCCGTTCCCCACGACCGAGTGCAGCCGACGTGCCAGTGCGCGTGGCGGGCGGAGAACGTCGCGACGTGACGTCGAAAACTGACTCACGAGCGCGGTGAGTCGAACGGGCGCTGCCGGCATCGGACGGCATATCGGCACGGGTGCCGATACATGGGCAAGTACGGCGGCAGCGCACGGCTCGACGGGCACTTGCGAGACGACGTCGCCGAGAGGAAGAGGATAGATTGGGAGGTGATTCGGATGACGACCGAGATGCGGAACAGCGGAATCGATGTCGTCGGCGGCATGCCCTGGGGCACGCATTTTTGTCTCTTCTACGAGACGAAAGACGATATCCTCCAAACGCTCGCCTCGTATTGCCGCGCTGGATTGGTGAGCGACGAGTTCTGTCTCTGGATGGTGTCCGAGCCCATTACGGTGAACGAAGCCACGCACGCGCTGAATGAAATCCTTCCGGAGCTGGATCGTTACGTGACGAATCACAGTATCGAGATCGTCTCTGCCCGCGACTGGTATCTCGAAGGTGGCACGTTCAATCTCGAGCGGGTGATACACGGCTGGCATGCGCAACTCACGCGCGCATTGGCCAGCGGCTACGCTGGCGTGCGGGTCACGGGCGATACTGCGTGGCTCGAAAAGAAGGACTGGAACGCCAATCAGCGCTTGGCGGTGCTGTGCACGTACCCGCTCGCGGCGTGCGGGGCCTCTGAAATCCTCGATGTGGTGCGTACCCACCAGTTCGCGACAGCACGGCGACAAGGCAGTTGGGACGTCATCGAAACCGCCGGCGTCAAGCAAGCGAAGGCCGAGATCAAGCGACTGAACGAGGAGCTCGAACAGCGTGTCATCGAGCGGACGAAGCAACTGACGGCGGCTTCGGAAGCGTTGTGCGAGGTACAGGCGCAGCTCGCGCACGTGACGCGCGTCACGACGCTCGGGGAGGTGACTGCCTCTTTTGCCCACGAGTTGAAACAGCCGCTGGCGGCAATCGCCAACAACGCCAACGCGTGTCTCGGGCTGCTGTCGAGCGGTCGTGACGATCTCGAGGTAGCGCACGAAGCCTTGGCCGACATCGTGAGCGACACCAACCGGGCGAGCGCGATCATCGACCGCGTGCGCGGGCTCGCGAAGCGCAGGCTGCCGGAGAAGGTGCCG
>VBKW01000004.1 GCA_005879405.1 Deltaproteobacteria bacterium | reverse complement strand
ACGCGTGCTGCGCACGTGCAGAGGTTGCGGGAGTACGCTTGCCGTCCTGCGCCGTCGTCCGTATAAGCTCGCCCATGCGACTCGTCTCGGCTGCGGGGTTGCTGGTAGCGTTCGCACTGGTCGTCGCGGGCTGCGGCGGTGACAATCTGGCGCTCTGCAACGGCTGCACGTCGCCGACGCCGGCAGCATCGCTGACCGAGACGCCGACACCGACGCCGGTCGCGACGCCGACCGCGACGCCGATCTTGTAGCCGTCGGCGGCCCATCGCCGCGCACGTCCCGCCATGAACATCGCCGTCCGGCCCCTTCGCGAGCACGACCTGGGCGAGGCCGACCGCATCTTCCGCGTGGCGTTCGGCACGTTCATCGGCATGCCCGACCCGACGACGTTCGCCGGCGACAGCGACTGGATCGCCACCCGCTGGCGCACCGACCCGAGCGCGGCGTTCGCGGCGGACGTCGACGGGCAGCTCGCCGGCTCCGTCTTCGCGACGAACTGGGGCAGCGTCGGCTTCTTCGGTCCGCTCACCGTCCGCCGCGACCTCTGGAACCGCGGCGTCGGGCGCCGCCTCCTCGAGCCGGTCATGGAATGCTTCACACGCTGGGGAACGCGTCACGCCGGCCTCTACACGTTCGCGGAGAGTCCGAAGCACGTCGCGCTCTACCAGCGCTTCGGCTTCTACCCGCGCTTTCTCACCGCGATCATGATGAAGGCGGCGCCGGGCGCGGCGGTGGACGCGGCGACTCCCGATGCCAACGCCGATCTCCGGGCGACGCGGTTCTCCGAGGTCGCCGCCGACGATCAGGGTCATTATCTCGCCGCCGTCCGCGAGCTGACGGACGAGGTATTCGCGGGCCTCGACGTCAGCGTCGACATCCGTGCCGTCGCCGCACAGCGACTCGGCGACACGCTGCTCGTCTGGGACGACTCCGAGCTCGTCGGCGTCGCGGTCTGTCACGCGGGAGCTGGAACGGAAGCCGGCAGCGGCGCCTGCTACGTGAAGTTCGCCGCCGCTCGTCCCGGCGCCGACGCCGGAGCGCGGTTCGAGCGCGTGCTGGACGCGGTCGAGCGCTACGCCGGCGCCCGCTCGACGTCCGTCGCGCTCGGCATCAATCTCGGCCGCGAGGACGCGTACCGCCGCGCGCTCGCGCGCGGCTACGCGACGGCGATCCAAGGCGTCGCGATGCACCGCCCGAACGCGCACGGCTTCGACCACCCCGACGCGTACGTCGTCGCGGACTGGCGCTGACGAGTGTCCCGAGTCGGAGCTAGTTCCGAATCGACGCTTCGCATTCGGGACGCGACTCGACGGAGGCGCGAACGATCCCTGCCAGCGCGTCGAGTCCGTCGGTGAGCGCCGCCGGGCCGGGCGTCAGGATGATCGCGGATTTGACCTCGTACACGTGGCCGGCGCGCACCGCCGGCACCGCGTGCCATCCCGGTCGGGCGCGCACCGTCTCCGGGCGAAACTTCTTGCCGCACCACGACCCGACGATGACATCGGGCGCGCGGCGCACGACCTCCATCGGATCGGCGATCGTACGGTCGGCCGCGCTCTGCTGGACCGCGAGCTCCGGAAACACGTCGTCGCCGCCGGCGATCGCGATCAGCTCCGACACCCAGCCGACGCCGCTGATCTGCGGTGCGTCCCACTCCTCGAAATAGACGCGCGGCCGGCGCGGCAACGTCGCGGCGGCGGCACGGACGCGCGTGACGTGCGCCTCGAGCTCGGCGACGTATGCGGCCGCGCGCTCCGCGGCACCGACGAGGCGCCCGACGGTCGCGATCATGCCGAAGATGCCGGCGACGTCGCGCTGGTTGAAGTGATGCACCTCGACGCCCGCGCGCACGAGGTCGCGGCAGATGTCCGCTTGCAGGTCGGAGAACGCGAGCACGAGGTCGGGACGCACGTCGAGAATCCGCTCGAGGCGCGCGGTCGAGAACCCGCTCACCTTCGGCTTCTCGCGACGCGCGCGCGGCGGGCGGACGGTATACCCGGAGATGCCGGTGATGCGCGCGTCCTCGCCGAGCGCGTAGATCACCTCGACGGTCTCCGTCGAGAGGCACGCGATGCGCTCGGGAAGGCAGCTCACCGGCGGTCGCCCTTCATCAACACGATGCGCTTCGCGGCGGCGGCGACGGCGTTCGGGACGTTCTTGCTCTTGGCGAGCGCGCGCACGTCGCGGTCGCCGAGCGAGCTGACGAAGCGCAGCGCCAGCGCGATGGGCGTCTTCGGATTCGTCACCAGGGCGATCCGGATCTGGTAGTTCTTGGCCCACTCGCGGCTGTCGGCGATCAACCGCAGAAGCTCGTCGTCGGCCGAGCGGTTCTTCGCGAGGGCGATGATCTCCTCGTCGCCGATCCGCGGGTTCTGCAGGACGAAACGACGGATCAAGCGGTTCGGATCGCGCAGGAGATGCATGCGCGCCTCGCGGTTGCCGCGGAGCGCGAGCTTGATCCGCTCGGCGACGGTCATCGACGGGAGGCGCTGCAGGAGCGACGACGGGGCGGGTTGCTCGTCGCTCACCAGCTCCGCCGGCACGGCAATCGCATCCGTGCCGGAAGCCACCGCGGCGGCGATCACCTCCTCTTCGCTCGTCACGTCCGCGCTCATCGGTCGTCCCTCGTCGCGTCGACGGCGCTCGCAGCGGCCCTACTCGTCCTGATGCGCGTGCACGCCGCGCTGCTCGCGCACTTCCTTGATGACGCGCTCGGAGAGGTGCGGCGGCACCTCCTCGTAGTGTGAGAAGCTCATGTGGAAGTCGCCGCGGCCGCTCGTCATCGCGCGCAGATCGGGCGCGTACTTGAGCACCTCCGCCATCGGTACCTGGGCGCGGATCACCTGGTTCGGCGGCTTCGGGTCGACGCCGAGAACCTTGCCGCGACGGCTGTTCAGGTCGCCGATGACGTCGCCCATCGAGTCGTCGGGCACCGTCACCTCGAGGTGCATGATCGGCTCGAGCAGGATGGGCTTCGCCTGCTCGAGCGCATGCTTGAATCCCATCGACGCCGCGATCTTGAACGCCATCTCGGAGGAGTCGACGGTGTGGTACGAGCCGTCGAAGAGCCGCACGCGGAAGTCGATGACGGGCGAGCCGGTCAGGATGCCGTGCGGCATCGCCTCGCGAATGCCCTTCTCCACCGCCGGAATGAAGTTCCGCGGAATCGCGCCGCCGACGACCTCGTCGACGAACTCGAAGCCGCTGCCGCGCGGCAGCGGCTCGAGCTTGATCCACGTGTCGGCGAACTGCCCGCGGCCGCCGGACTGCTTCTTGTACTTGCCCTGTACCTCGGCGCGGCCCTTGATCGTCTCGCGATACGGCACCTTCGGCGCCTTGAGCTCGACCTCGACGCCGTACTTGCGCTTCAAGCGCTCGACCGCGACCTCGACGTGCAGCTGCCCGGAGCCGGAGACGATGATCTCGCGGCTCTCGGCATCCCGCTCGATGTGCAGCGCCGGATCTTCTTCCATCATCTTGTGGAGCGCCTGCGTCGCCTTCTCCTCGTCGGCCTTGCTCTTCGGCTGCACGGCGAACGAGATGACCGCGTCGAACGCCGGAAGCTTCGGCAAGAGCACCGGCCCCTTCTCGTCGGAGAGCGTGTCGCCGGTCGCCGTGTCCTTGAGCTTGGCGACGGCGCAGATCTCGCCGGCGATCGCCGCCGGGATCGGCGACTGCTTCTTGCCCTCGAGCCGCAAGAGCTGCCCGAAGCGCTCCTTCACGTCGCGGCTCGTGTTGAGCACGGTCGAGTCGCTCGTCGCCCGCCCGGAGACGACGCGCAGCACCGAGAGCTTGCCGGCGAAGGGATCGATGACGGTCTTGAACACGAGCGCCGCGAACGGCGCCGCCGGATCGGCGGGACGCTCGACCGCGGAGCCCGTCTTGGCGTCGATCGCCTCCATCGGCGGGACATCCACCGGCGACGCGCAGAGCTCGACGATCGCGTCGAGGAGCGCCGTCATGCCGACGCCTTTCGGCGCCGCGCCGACGAAGAGCGGCAGGAACTTCCGGCCGAGGACCGCCGTGCGGAGCCCGCGGCGGATCTCCTCCTCGGAGAGCTCACCGCTCTCGAGGTAGCGCTCGAGGAGGGCGTCGTCGGACTCGGCGACCGCCTCGAGCAGCCGATCGCGATGCTCCGCCGCGGCGCCTTCCAGGTCGCCCGGGACGGCCCCTTCCTTGGCGACCGCGAAGTCGGACGCGAACGTGTACGCCTTCATCGTGATCAGATCGACGTAGCCGTTGAAGCCGGCGGCGCTGCCGATCGGCAACGCGACCGGGACGACTTTGGTGCCGAGCGCGGTCACGACCGGCTCGAGCGCGCTCGGGAGGTCGGTCTCCTCGCGGTCGAGACGGCTCATGAAGCCGAGCACCGGAATCCCGAGCTCGCCGCACCACGTCCACGCGTGCTCGAGCTCGACCTTGACCTCGCCGTGCGGCGAGAGGACGAGGACTGCTCCCGTCATCGCCGCCAACGTCGCGCGCGTCTCCGCCTGGAACACGGAATATCCCGGCGTGTCGGCGAGCGTGACCTCGTGCTTCTTCCACGTACAGTGATGGAACGCACTGGCGATCGTCGTCCTGCGGCGGACCTCCTCGGGCTCGAAGTCGAAGAGCGAGCTCCCGTCGTCGACCTTGCCGAGACGATTCGTCGCTCCGGCGGCGAACACGAGCGCGTCGGCGAGGTACGTCTTGCCGGTGCCGCCGTGCCCGACGATGCCGATGTTGCGGATGCGTGCGACCTCTTCGGCAGCCATGGCGTCCTCCGTCTATTGATTGCGCCGGTAGATGAGCTGCAGGCCGTCGAGCGTGAGGAACTCGTCGACGGTCTCGATGGTGCGCGACTCGGGGGCGAGGAGCGTCGCGAAGCCGCCGGTCGCGATCACGCGCGCGCCGGCGCCGAGCTCGCCGCGGATGCGGTCGACGAGCCCGTCGACGAGCGCGACGTAGCCGTAGATGCTCCCGGCTTGAATCGCGTGCACGGTGGTCTTGCCGATGACGCGCGTCGGCTTCACCAGCTCGACCTTCGGCAGCTTCGCGGTCTTGGCGCAGAGCGCGTCGAGCGAGATGCCGATCCCGGGCGTGATGACGCCGCCGAGATACTCGCCCCGCCCCGAGACGCAGTCGAACGTCGTCGCGGTTCCGAAATCCACGACGATGCAAGCGTTGTGGTAGCGCTCGTACGCCGCGACCGAGTTGACGATGCGGTCGGCGCCGACCTCGCGCGGATTGTCGTAGAGGATAGGCATGCCCGTCTTCGTGCCGGGGCCGACGTGCACGGGCTGCTGTCCGAAATACGTGCGTGCGAGCTCGTCCAGCATGGGGTTCATCGGCGGTACGACGCTCGACACGATGACGCCGTTGATCTCCGCCGTCGACGCGCCCGCCGCCTGAAACAGGCCGAGGAGCAGCACGCCGTACTCGTCGGCGGTGCGGTCGTCGTCGGTGCGCACGCGCCAGTGACGCACCAGCCGCGCACCGTCGAAGACGCCGATCTTCGTGTGGGTGTTGCTGACGTCGATCGCGAGCAGGTGCTTCGTCATCGTCCCTCGCTCCGGGTCGCACGCTCGGTGCCGGCGGTCGCGCGTGCGTAGCCACCGACGACCGTCACGTCGCCGGCGACGATGTATTGCACGCGCTCGCTGCCGTGCACGTCCGCCGCGCCGTCGGCGCCTTCGGACGCGCCGGCGAGCGCCAGCACGAGACGGCCGCTCGCGTCGAGGCCGCGCACCGTTCCGGTCGTGCGCTGCCCGCTACAGTCGACCGTGACCTGCTTGCCGGTCAGACACGAGTACTCGTTCCACTCGCCGATCAAGGGCGCGAATCCGTCCTGGAGAAGGCGATCATAGACGGACTCCAGCGCGTCGCATAGCGCCGCGGTGAAGGCGATGCGGTCGACGCGGCGGCGCGTCGCGAGGCGGACCGACGTCGCGGTCGCGCGCAACTCCGCCGGAAACGCGCGCTCGGTGCCGTTCAAGTTGACGCCGATCCCGAGCACCACCGCGCGCACGCGATCGATCTCGGCGTCCATCTCGGTGAGGATGCCGCTCACCTTGCGGCCGTCGAGGAGACAATCGTTCGGCCATTTGATCGCGACTCTGCCGGGCGCGTGGGTCGCGAGCACGCGCGCCACCGCGAGCGCCGCCGCCAGCGACACCTGCGGCGCCGCAGCGGGCGCGAGCGTCGGCCGCAGAATCCAGCTCGCGTAGAGGTTCACGTACGCCGGCGACGACCACGAGCGCCCCAGACGTCCGCGACCGTGCGTCTGGCGCTCGGCGAGGACGAGCGTTCCCTCCGGCGCCCCGTCGCGCGCGAGCCGCATCGCCTGTACGTTCGTCGAGTCGGTCTCCTCGAAGTAGACGATGCGCCGTCCGAGCCGGCGCGCGGTGAGCCGTGGAACGATCTCCTCCGGAAGGAGGCGATCGGGCGCGCCGGTCAAGCGATAGCCGCGCGCGTGCTGCGCCTCGATGCGGTAGCCGCGCGCGCGCAGCTGCTCGACGTGCTTCCAGATCGCCGCGCGCGAGATGCCGAGCCGCGCCGAGAGCTGCTCACCGGAGACGACGGGTTGGCGGCGGAGCAGCGCCAAGAGCCGGCGCGCGGGATCGGAAGCGGTCACGGCTTCTTCTCGACGCACAGGTGCAGCGCGACCGCCGGCGCCGAGTGCGTGAGGGCGCCGATCGAGATGCGATCCGCGCCGGTCGCGGCGTATGCGGCGACGTTCGCGAGCGTGATCCCGCCGGAGAGCTCGACCGGCACCCGGCCGCCGATCGCGGCCACCAGCGCGCGCGCCGCGTCGACGCTCTGGTTGTCGAGCAGCACCGCGTCGGTGCCGGCGGCGAGCGCGGCCTCGACCTCGGCGCGGTTGCGACACTCCACCTGGACGCGCAGGCCCGCGGGCGCGCTCGCGCGGACGCGCGCGACGACGGCCGCGGTGCCGCCACCGAGCGCGACGTGCGTGTTCTTGATCAGAATGCCGTCGTCGAGACCGAAGCGGTGATTCACGCCGCCGCCGACGCGCACCGCGTGCTTCTCGAGGAGCCGTAGACCCGGAAGCGTCTTACGCGTGTCGACGATCGCCGCCCGTGTGCCGTACACGGCGTCGGCGAAGCGCCGGGTGAGCGTCGCGACGCCGCAGAGGTGCTGGAGCAGGTTCAGCAGGACGCGCTCGCCGGCGAGGATGGGCGCGGCGCGGCCGCGAACCTGCACCAGCGCGGCGCCGCGCGCGATCGCGGCGCCGTCCTCGACGAGGCACGCGACGGCGACCGCCGGGTCGAGACGACCGTACACGATCGGCGCGAGGAACACGCCGGCGACGACACACGCCTCTTGCGCCTCGACCGTCGCAATCGCCTCGAGCTCGGGCGCGAGCGCGGCGCGCGTCGTCGCGTCGCCGCGCCCGACGTCTTCTTCGAGCGCGGTCGCGACGAGACGGCGCACCGACGGATGACGCGCGAGCTCCGTGTCCGCGAACCCGCGTTTCTCGAGAGCGGCGGCCGGAGCGGGTGTGGGCACGACCGTCGCGCGCCTCAGCCGGCGCGCGCCTCCTCGAGGGTGCGGAGACTCCGCTCGAGCGTCGCCTTCTTGCTGGCGAGCCCCGCCGCCTTCTCTTCCTGCTCCGCGACGATCTCCTCCGGCGCGCGCTCGCGGAACGACGGATTGCCGAGCTTCTTCTCGACGCCGGAGAGCTCGCCGGCGACCTTACCGATCTCGCGCGTGAGGCGGCGGATCTCCTCGTCGAGATCGACGAGCCCCGCGAGCGGTACCAGCACCTGCACGCCGTCGACGAGCGCGGTCGCGGCGCCGCGCAGCCCCTGCCCGGCCGGCAGGTATTGTAGCCCGCTCACGCGCGCGAGCGTGCGCAGGATCGCCTCGTCCGCTTCGACGCTCGCGCGCGCCTCGGGATCGGCGATCACGAGCGCGGCGTCGAGCGCACGTCCCGGCGGCAAGTTCATCTCCGCGCGGATGTTGCGGATCGCTCGCACGACGCCGATGAGCCGCGCCACGCGCTGCTCGACGCTCGCCATCAGCTGCGTGGAAGCGCCGTCGCGCCACGGCAGCTCGGCGCGCGGATACCGTGCGACCACGATCGAATCGTCATCGCGCGCACCGGGCAGCGCCTGCCGGATTTCCTCGGTGATGAACGGCGTGAACGGATGGAGAAGCCGCATCAACGCCTCGAGCACCCGCACCAGGTTGGCGCGCGTAGCGGCGGCAGCGGCACCGCCGCCGGCGAGCGTGATCTTGCTCATCTCGAGGTACCAATCGCAGAACTCGTGCCACGCGAACTCGTAGAGGCGGCTCGCGGCGTCGTTGAAACGATACTGGCCGAGCGCCTCGTGGATCTCCGCCGTCGCCGCGACCAGGCGCGCGAGGATCCATTGATCGGCGACGCCGAGGGCCGCGTAGTCGGCGGAGGTCAGCTCCTCGACCGGACGCACCGCCTCGGTCGGGCCGCTCTCGAGCTGCATCATCACGAAGCGCGCCGCGTTCCAGATCTTGTTCATGAAGTTGCGGTAGCCCTCGATGCGGTCCTCGGCGAGCTTGATGTCGCGGCCCATCGCCGCGAAGGCGACGAGGGCGAAACGGAACGCGTCGGTGCCGTACGTGTCCATCACCGCGAGCGGGTCGACGACGTTGCCCTTCGATTTGCTCATCTTCTGCCCGTGCTGATCGCGCACGAGCGCGTGGATGTAGACCTCGCGGAACGGCACGTCGCCCATGAACTTGAGGCCCATCATCATCATGCGCGCGACCCAGAAGAAGATGATGTCGAAGCCGGTGACGAGAACCGATGTCGGATACCACGTCTCGAGATCGCGCGTCTTCTCGGGCCAGCCGAGCGTCGAGAACGGCCAGAGGCCGGAGGAGAACCAGGTGTCGAGCACGTCGGGATCCTGGCGGAGATTCTCGTCTCCGCACTGCGGGCACGTCTTCGGGTCCTCGCGCCGGACGATCGTGTGGCCGTTCTTCGCGCAGTACCACGCCGGGATGCGATGGCCCCACCACAGTTGCCGCGAGATGCACCAATCGTGGATGTTCTCCATCCAGGAAAAGTACGTCTTCTCCCAGTGCGTCGGGACGAAGCGCGTGCGGCCGTCACGCACCGCGGCGATCGCCGGCGCGGCGAGCGGCGCGATCCTCACGAACCACTGCACGGAGAGGTGCGGCTCGACCGGCGTGTGGCAGCGATAGCAGCGCCCGAGCGCGAGCGTGTGCGGCTCGGTGCGGACGAGGACGCCGTCGCGCTCGAAATCGGCGACGAGGCGCTCGCGCGCTACGTAGCGGTCGAGCCCGGCGTACGGGCCGGCTTCGGCGGTCATCACCGCGCCCTCGTCCATCACCGACACCATCGGCAGCTTGTGACGCAACCCGATCTCGAAGTCGTTGAAGTCGTGCGCCGGCGTGATCTTCACGGCGCCGGAGCCGAACTCGCGGTCGACGTACTCGTCGGCGATGATCGGAATCTCGCGGCCGATCGCCGGCAGGCGTACCGTCCGGCCCACGAGGCCACGGTAACGCTCGTCGTCGGGATGTACGGCAACGGCGGTGTCGCCGAGCATCGTCTCCGGCCGCGTCGTCACGACCTCGACCGCGCCGCTGCCGTCGGCGAGCGGGTAGCGCAGATGATACAGCTTGCCGTCGGTGTCGGTGTGCTCGACCTCGAGGACGGAGAGCGCGGTGCGGCAGCGCGGGCACCAGTTGATGAGATAGCGGTCGCGGTAGATCAGCCCTTCCTCGTAGAGCCGCACGAACACCTCGCGCACCGCGCGCGAGAGGCCCTCGTCCATCGTGAAGCGCTCGCGCGACCAGTCGCACGACACGCCGAGACGCTTCAGCTGCATGATGATCGTGCCGCCCGACGAGTCGCGCCACTGCCAGGTGCGCTCGACGAACGCCTCGCGCCCGAGCGTCTGGCGGTCGATGCCCTCGGCGGTGAGCTGGCGCTCGACGACGTTCTGCGTCGCGATGCCGGCGTGGTCGGTGCCGGGTACCCACAGCACGTTGTCGCCTGTCATGCGCCGCCAGCGACAGAGCACGTCCTGCAACGTGTTGTTGAGGGCGTGCCCCATGTGCAGCGACCCCGTGATGTTCGGCGGCGGGATCACCATCGAGAACGGCGGCTTCGAGGCGGGCGGCTCCGAATCACGCGGATCGGCGCGGAAGAGATCGCGCTGCAGCCACTCGTCGTACCAGCGGCGCTCGACTCGATGTGGGTCGTACACCTTGTCGAGTGGCACAACCGGTCGGTACCACGCGACTTTTGGGCTGTCAAAACGGAGCGCGCGCATCACGCGTTCGGGCGCGCTCGCGCTGGCTGACGCCGCACGTTTCGCATCGGCGAGGTTTGTGCGAGACTAGAGGACCCGCGCCAAAGGGCGCAACGACGTTCACTCGCGAGGGATCCATGACATCGAAAGTCGGCAAGGAAATCGACGGCTGGTGCACGCACTGCAAGCTCGTGCTGGCGCATACGATCGAGGCGGCGGTGAATGGCAAGATCACGCGCGTCCACTGCAATACCTGCCGCGGGCAGCACGCGTACCGCGCCGCG
>VBKW01000134.1 GCA_005879405.1 Deltaproteobacteria bacterium | reverse complement strand
GACTCGGGAAGATCCGCAGCGCCGGTGTGACCGACTTGCGGTTCGGAAACGTCATCGACGAGCACTGGCAGGGACGCAATCGCTTCGAGCTTGGTACCGACGCGCGTACGCCGGTTCCTCTGCCCACCGGCGTCGATTGCTATACGATCGCGGCGGAGCACGACGGCCTCGTTCCGCTCGCGAGCGCGATGGGTGAGCATCCGAATCCGGCATTGAGGTTGGATTTTCCGCCGTCGCGCCGCTTCGTGGCGGAAGGTGTCGGGCACATTCAGGTACTCCGCGAGTCCGAGGTGTGGGAACAGATCGAGCGCTGGCTCCTCGCTTCCGATACATGATGGCACGGCAGGTACCGGGGAAGCCGATGGCGCGGATTACGTCGATCTCGTGATCTGGTAGCGCTCGGTCAGATCACCCAGTGCCCCCGGTGACGTCTTTGCAGGCGTCGACGGAGGGCAGCACGAGCGCGTTCCGCAGGATGTTCACCGCGTCGGTGACGCTGATCCGCCCGTCGGCGTTGACATCACACACGGCGATCGGACACGTCGTCGGCAGCTCCGCCGCCGCGCGCAGCGCCGCGATACCGTCGCTTTCCTCGATGTCACCGTCGTTGTTGGCGTCGCCGCAGATCGGGATGATCTGCGCGCGCACCGGCGCGCACGTCAGTGTCGCGGCGACGACGATGGCGAAGGCGATGCGGAGCATGGACGACCCGTCGAGGCGCAGCGATAGCGTGGACACGCGCGGTGCGCAACGGCGGCGTGTCACGGCGACGCACACGGTTGCGAGCGACACCGTTGGATCACCACGTCCGTGCTTGCCCTGCACCGTGAGGAGCGTATGAAGGGGCGCCATGCAGGCGCAGGTCGTCAGAGGAATCGTGTCGATCGCCGTCGTGATCGCGCTCGGCGTGGGCGCGGGTTGCGGCGGAGGTGGTGGCGGAGGGAACGACAACGGCGGTCCGGGCGAGCCGACGCGAACGCCGACTCCAGCGCGCACGTTTTCACCCGCTCCGCCGCAGACGATCGTCGGCGCGACGCCGACCGCCCACACCTCCGCAACCTCGACAACCGTCGTCGCGACACCGACGGCGGTCGACGACGCGACGCCTTCCAACCCGGTGTCGACCGCGACGCCAGCCGGCGCCCAGGGGAGCGCGACCGTCACGTTCACGATGAGCGCGAACGCCGGGACGGTCCTCGGCTTCCAGTTCTCGGTGCCGCCGACGGCGAAAGGCAGGTTCAGCGGTAGCGCCGCGCAGGTCCAGTGCTCGACGCCGTCGCGCGAGCTCTTCACCAAGAACGGCAAGGACGACGGCACGCTGATCCTGTCGCTCGCGTTTCCGACGCCGCTCGCGCTGCCGGCGACGATCAGCTGCACGTTCGACGTCGCCGCGGGGCAGCAGCTGCTGGCGACTGACGTGACGATCGGCGATAAGGAGGTCACCGTCCTCAGCAACGATCAGAAGGGCATCGTCGGCGACCCGAGTATGCTCGTTGTCGACGTCAGCGTGTCGTAATCCCGGAGCTGCCATGGCGATCGAGCACGGCGTCATCAAGCAGATCGCGTACGTCGTCGACGACCTCGACGCCGCGATCGCGAGCTGGGTCGAGATCGTCCACGCCGGCCCGTTCTTTCGCATCGACAACGCGCAGGCGACCGACATGCGCTACCGCGGGGACGGCGCCGAGGCGACGCTGTCGCTCGCGGTCGGCAATTCCGGCGGCGTCCAGATCGAGCTCATCCAGCTGATGGACGGCGCGCCGTCGGTCTACCGCGAGCTGCCGCGCGGCGTCCACCACCTCGCGCTCCTCGCGCGCGACTTCGAGGCGGAATCGGCGCGGCTCGAGCGGCTCGGCCATCCGGTCGCGTGGGCGCTCACGCTGCCCGGTATCTGTCGCGTCCGCTATCACGACACGCTCGCGCGCTTCGGCCACTTCATCGAGCTGTGGGAGAGCACCGAGACGTTCCGCGCCATCCTCGAGATGGTCGAGGACGCGGCGCGCGGCTGGGACGGACGCCACCCGGTGCGGCGGTTCTCACCGTGAGCGGCTCGACGCAGCCGCGGTATCCGCGACGTTCGCGGAGTTGAAAGGAGCCCCATGCCCGGTCCGATGGAAGGCGTCCGCGTCGTCGAGCTCGGATTCTGGGTCGCAGGCCCGTCGGCCGGCGGCATCCTCGCCGACTGGGGTGCCGACGTCGTCAAGATCGAGCCGCCCGACGGCGATCCATTTCGCGGCCTCTTTCTCCGCGGTCTCGGCGTCGACGTGCCGATCAATCCGCCGTTCGAGCTCGACAACCGCGGCAAGCGTAGCATCGCGCTGAACTACGCGGAGCCGCGCGGCCGCGAGATCGCGCTCGAGCTCGTCGACCGCGCCGATGTCTTCCTCACCAACATCCGGCCCGGCGCGCTCGACCGCGCCGGGCTCGACTACGCGAGCCTCGCCGCGCGCAACCCGCGGCTCGTCTACGCGAGCGTCACCGGCTACGGCTTGACCGGCCCGGACCGCGACCGGGCCGCGTTCGACATCGGCGCCTTCTGGTCGCGAACCGGCATCGCCGCCGCGCTCACGCCCGCCGGCACCGATCCGCCGTATCAGCGCGGCGCCATGGGTGATCACACCGCCGGCATCACGGCGGTCGCCGGGATCAGCGCGGCGCTCCTCGCGCGCAGCCACACCGGACGCGGGCAGCTGATCTCCACCTCGCTGCTCCGACTCGGCATTTTCACCCTCGGGTGGGACACCAACATCAAGCTGCGCATGGGCGCGTCCGCGACGCCGATGACGCGCACCAAGACGCCGAACCCGCTGATCAGCTGCTATCACGGCAGCGACGGCCGGTGGTTCTGGCTCCTCGGCCTGCAAGGCGATCGCCTGTGGCCCGATCTCATCCGCGCGATCGGCCGTCCCGATCTCCTCGACGACGCTCGCTTCTGCAACTTGAGTGGACGCCGCGAGAATTGCCCCGAGCTCGTCCGCGAGCTCGACGCCGTGTTCGCGACGAAGCCGACGTCGGAGTGGGCGGAGATGTTCGATCGCGAGGGCGTGTGGTGGGCGCCGGTGCAGACGGTCGACGAGGTGATCGACGATCCGCAGGCGATCGCGTGCGGCGCCTTCGTCGACGTGCCGCTCCCGCTCGGCCAGCACACCGAGGAGATCCTGCTCGAGCTCGGCTACAACTGGGACGCGATCGCGCGACTCAAAGAGGAGAAGGTCATTCCCTGAGCGCCCTCCGACGGACGTCAGGAACCGCCGTTCGCGTCGACCGGGCGCAGGACCAGGAACCCCTCGGGGGCCAGCGCCGTCGCCAGCATGACCTCGTTGATGTCGAGATGCTCCGTCCACGTGCGCGCGGTCGCGTGCGCGGCGCCGAGCCAGAAGGCGATGATCCGATCGGCAACGGGCGCGTGGGCGGCGAGGCTCTCGATCAGCTCCGCATCGATCGCGTCGCCGGTCGGATCGGCTGATCCTGCGTCCCGCATATGCGCGACCGCGCGGAGCCCGATTGCGAGACCGAGCTCGCGAAACGCGAGACGGCGCTCGGCGGCGCGTTCGAGCTCACCCGTTCGCAGGTAGGGCTCGAGGCCGGCGAGCGCCGACGCGAGGAGCAGATCGCGCAGGCCGCCGGTCTCGAGCGCGCCGCCACGCTCGAGCTGGTCCACGCGATACGCGTCGACGAGGAGTCCGCCGAGACCGAGCGAATCGGCGGTCGCCAGACCGCGGGTGTCGATCATCGACGCCAGCGTGCCCGCCGCCGCGCGGAGCGACGGTCCGGCGGTCGGCTGCGGCAGCTGCGCCGCCGTCGCCTCGAGCTGCGCCAACGTGACGAAGCCGTCGAGCGGGTCGTGCTGCCCCATCGACGGCACGAGCGGCCGGCGGAGGTCGATGCTCATCTTCCAATACATGCGGCGCGCGCCGCTCGCCGTCGTGTAGACGAAGGCGTCGTCGGCCGCCGCCGCGAGCTCGCGCGCCCAGGTATTGAACACGGCGCTGCCGGTCGCGCGCGTCGCCTGATCGAGGGCGTGCATCCACTTCGTCAGATAGTGGAAGTACTGGCCGTCGCGGTCCCATTCCAACGCATCGTCGGACGGCTCGCTCGGCGCCCGCTCGGGAAGCTTCTTGCCGATGCGCAGCCCGCCGCGCGTCGGATGCCGCGCGCCCTCCTCCGCCGTGAGGCCGCCGATCCAGCCGCGACGCGCGTCGTCGGCACGATGGCTCCCGAGCGTGCGGTGCACCTGCTCGACGAGGCGCAAGGCGAGGTCCAGGTACCGCGGCTCGCCCGTCGCGCGCGCGAGCCCGAGAAAGTTGCAGACCGCGAACGCGTCCGTCCAGAGATACCGTCGCTGCGGCCCCTCCGATCCGACTCCCGTCCGCTCGGCGAAGCGGTGCATCAATGCCGCGGCCGCAACGACCTCCGAGGGCATACTACGAGGATGCACGCCGAGCGCAGGTTGTGCGAGGCGGTTACCGAATCTTCTCGCGCAGCAGCGCGCGCTGCAGCTTGCCGGTCGGTGTGCGCGGCAGCGCGTCGACGTACACGACCCGCTTCGGACGCTTGAAGCGCGGCAGCCGCTCGCCGCAGAGGTGGTCGATGCGCGCACGCAACTCACGCCGTTCATCGTCACGTGGTCCCGTGCCGCCGGTCGTCGCCACGACGCAGGCGACGAGCTCGAGAAACCCGCCGGCGTCCGACACACCGATGACGGCGCATTCACGCACGCCGGCGACCGTCGCGATCACCTCCTCTACGTCGAGCGGTGACACCCATTGTCCGGAAATCTTCAGGAGATCGTCGCGGCGGCCGAGGACACGGATGGTACCATCCTCGTCGGCGACGGCGTGATCGCCGGTGACGAACCACCCGCCGACGAACGCGCGGCGCGTCGCCTCGGCGCGCTGCCAATAGCCGGCGGCGATGCTGTCGCCGCGCACGCGCAGCGCGCCGGGCGTGCCGGGCGCGACCGCGGCTCCGTCGTCGTCGACGAGCTGGACGTCGTAGCCGGGTACCGGACGGCCGAGCGTTCCCGGGACGCACGACCCGGAGGTGTTGGACAGGAAGATATGTAGCGTCTCCGTCGACCCCAAGCCGTCCAGGATCTCGACGCCGAAGCGGCGGCGCCATTCGTGGAAGATCGCCTCCGGGAGCGCCTCGCCCGCGGAGACGCAACGTCGGATGCGTGCGCACGCCGCCGCAGCATCCGGCGGCGCGTGCTCGAGGAGCGCGCGATACGCGGACGGCACCGCGAAGAAGAGCGACGGTGTCTCCTCGACGAGCGTCCTCCACGCGCGCTCCGGCGAGAACGGGTCCGACGAGAGGATCGTCGTACCGCCGGCAGCGAGCGGGAAGTAGAGGCTCGCGCCGAGGCCGTACGCGAAGAAGAGCTTCGAGGTCGAGTACGCGACGTCGTCCGTGCTGGTCGCGAGGATCGCTCGCCCGTAGCTCGCGAGGACGTGCGGGATGGCGCGATGCGCGTGGACGACCGCTTTCGGGCGGCCGGTCGTGCCCGAGCTGTAGAGCCAGAACGCGGGATCCTCCGCGTCGGTGGGAAACGGCTCGCCGCCGATGCCGACGCTTCCAGCGATGCCGACGCTGCCGGCACGCTCGCGGCGAGCGTGGTCGTCGATCGCGGCCGCGAAGCTTCCGCCACCGTTCGGGTCCACGGTCAAGAGCACCGGCGCCCGCCGCGCGAACCCGGTCTCGCGGCGCAACGCTTCTGCCACTTCATCGACGGTGATCACCAGGCGCGCGCGGCTCTCGTGCACGAACGGCGGGTACGCGTCCGGATGGAGAAACGAATTGACGACGACGGGTACGCTGCCGTTCCACATCGCCCCGAGAAACGCGACGACGAGCTCCGGACAGTCGGGCAGCGCGACGAGTACCCGCTGCTCTTCTTCTACGCCGAGCGCCGCGAACGCCGTCGCGGCCTCGCGGACACGGCCGCGCAGCTCGCCACGCGTGATGTCCAACCGGCGGGCCGCCGAGCGCACGCGGATCGCGATCGAGGCGTCATCGCCCGCGCGAAGGATCTCCGCCGCCGCGTTCACGACGACGCGATGCGCGGCAGGACGCGATCGGTGAAGAGCATGAACGTCTCGTGGCTGAGCGGCGCGCAGAGCAGATAGTCGAGCGGCAGCTCCTCGCGCAGGCGCGCGATCTCGTCGACGACCGCATCCGGGGTGCCGTAGATGATGACGTCGTCGAGGTAGCGCTCGATCGGATCGACGCGCGCGGCCGCCTCCACCGCCGGCACGCCGAATCCGACGACGCTCTTCAGCACGCCGTGCTGTGGCCCGGCGTACGAGTCGACGAGCCACCGCGCGCCGCGCCGCGCCGTCTCCTCGGCCGCCGCGCGCGTCGGCGCGATCGCGAGCAGACGCGCCATCGGGATCTGGCGTCCCACGGTCGGATGACCCGCGGCCTCGAGCTCCCGCTGGTAGAGCGCGCGCTTGGACGCGATCTCGTGGTGGCTCGAGTGCGGGTCCATCATGATCGTGAACCCCGCGGCCGCCGCGCGGCGGATCGCGTCCGGGGACGACGCCGCGAGCCATACCGGCGGATGCGGTCGCTGCTGCGGCTTCGGCAGCACCTCGAGGCCTTCGAACTCGTAGTAGCGTCCTTTGTACGTGAGGCGCTCGTCGGTCCAAGCATGCAGCACGATGTCGACCGCCTCTTGGAAGCGCGCCGCGCTCTCCGCTTGCGGCACGCCGAACGCGGCGAACTCGGTCGGATCGAAGCCGCGGCCGGCGCCCCAGTTCACCCGCCCGCCGGAGAGGACGTCGAGGAACGCGACCTCCTCCGCGAGCCGCAGTGGATGGTACAGCGCGGCGAGCGAGACCGCGGTCCCGATGCGCAAGCGCTTCGTCCGCGCGGCAACGTGCACGCCCATCATGTGGATCGACGGACAGACGCTGAACGTGTGGAAATGGTGCTCGGCGAGCCAGACGGCGTCGTACCCTGCCCCGTCCATGACCTCGATGCGCTGCAGCGCGCGCTCGTAGACGATCTCGATCGCGACGCGCCGCTCGGGCCAGCTGAAGAACTGGAGGATTCCGGCCTTCATGGACACGCCCGGTTCACGGTGACGCCGTCAACGTCGTCACGCCGCCCTCGTCGTCACGCCTCGTTCGAGCGGACGTAGGCGAAGTCGACGGGCTTGGCATTGATGCCGCGCGTCGGCGGCGCGATCCAGCTGGCGAACTTTCCCGGCTCCGTCACCGCATGCGCCATCAGGCTGCGCACGTAGGCGTGGTCGGCGTCCGTCGGCAGAAACTCGCCTTCCCGCCGGCGGAACTCGGCCTCGGTGATCCGCCGTCCGGCCGGATCGAAGAACGCCCCGGCAAAGGTGCCGACGGCGCGATGGAAGCGCTCCGACGGCAGCGCGAACGTGACGCCGAGGTCGGCGACGAGCTTGTTCCACTTGTCGACCGCGGCCTGACAATCGTCGGCGTACGCGCTCCGGACCTGGAGGTTCACGGCCAGGCGAGGCGCGACCTCCTGCGTGACGATCGCCCCCGCCTCGAGGAGCTCGACGCGCGCCGCGCCCTCGAGCAGCACGTGATCGGGGTAGCGCTCCTCTTGCGGCCGGCCCTTCAAGCCGGCGCCGAAATACGCGGCGCCGTTGGTCGACACCTCGGAGCCGAAGAGATCGAGCGAGACCGTGTACCAGAAGTTGAGAGAGCGCTGCAGCATGTCGAACGGGAGCGCACCCTCGGCTTGCGGATCCTTGCCCTGGCGGACGAGCTCGGCGGTGCGTTGCACGACGCGCGCGACGCCGGTCTGGCCGACGAACATGTGGTGTGCCTCTTCTGTCAGCATGAAGCGGCAGGTGCGCGCCAGCGGATCGAACGCCGACTCGGCGAGCGAGAGCAGCTGAAACTTGCCGTCGCGGTCGGTGAAGGTCGTGAACATCATGAACGACAGCCAGTCGTCGATCGGCTGGTTGAACGCTTGCAGAATACGCGGCTTGTCGGCGTCGCCGGAGCGGCGCTGCAAGAGCGCCTCCGCCTCCTCGCGGCCGTCGCGCCCGAAATACGTGTGCAGCAGGTAGACCATCGCCCAGAGGTGGCGTCCTTCCTCGACGTTCACCTGGAAGAGGTTGCGGAGATCGTAGAGCGAGGGGCAGCTGTGCCCGAGCCGGCGCTGCTGCTCGACCGACGCCGGCTCGGTGTCGCCTTGGGTGACGATCAAGCGTCGCAGCG
>VBKW01000135.1 GCA_005879405.1 Deltaproteobacteria bacterium | reverse complement strand
TGAACATCGTTCCGGCGCGCGCCTATACGCCGACGTTCGGTGCTCACGATCGTTCCCTATCGGCATGATGCGTGGAGTGCGCAGATCGACCGTGAAGCTGAGTGTGTCGATGACGACGGTGCGGGGGACTCGTACGCTGGCCCTCGTCACTGGCGCATAGGCTCGCCTCGACGGGCGTCGAGGCGTGATCCGCGCGCCCAAAAACGGCGCCCGTGACGACGCTCGTCACCGGCGCGACCGGCACCGTTGGGCACGCGATCGTGCGCGTGCTCCTCGCGCACGGACGGCGCGTGCGGGCGCTGGTGCGGGACCTCGCCCGAGCGCGCATGTACGTGTCAGCCGACGTCGAGCTCGCCGTCGGCGATGTCACGGATCCGGACTCGGTCCGAGGCGCCGTCCGCGGCTGCGGCGTCGTCTACCACGCATCGGGGCTGCCTGAGCAGTGGCTTCCCGATCCGCGCCGCTTCGACGAGGTGAACGTCGGCGGCACCCGGCACGTCGTCGAGGCGGCGCTCGCCGAAGGCGTCGGCGCGTTTCTGTATACCAGCACGATCGACGTGTTCACGATCCCCTCCGGCGTCGAGTTCGACGAGAGCGAGCTCGATCCGCAGCCGAAGCCGACGGCGTATGAGCGCTCGAAGCAAGCCGCCGACCGCCTCGTCACCGATGCGGTCGCGCGCGGCTTGCCGGCGCGCTTCCTCCATCCCTCGGGCGTGTACGGTCCGGCGCCGGTGACGACCGGCGTGAACGATTTCCTGAAGCGGCTCGTGCGGCGTCAGATCCCGATGTTGCTCCCCGGCGGTTTTCCGCTCGTCTTCGCGGACGACGTCGCCGCCGGGCACCTCGCCGCCGAGGAGCGCGCGCCCCCCGGGGCGCGCTTCATCTTGAGCGAGTCGTACCGCCGGCTCGACGCGATCGCCCGCGCGGTCGCGGCGATCGTGCCGGGCGTGCGCGTTCCGCCCGTGCTGCCGATGTGGGTGGCGCGCGCGGTCTCCGAGACCGGCGAGCTGGCGGCGCGCCTCACGCGGCGGCCGCCGCTCATCCCGAGCGGGCAGCTGCACTTTCTCGCCCTCGACGTCCGCCCGTCGGCGGCGCGTGCCCGCGCCGAGCTCGGGTGGGCTCCGGTCGCGTTCGAGGACGGCCTCCGCCGCACGCTCGACGACCTCCGCGGCCGCGGCGAGATTCCCTGATCGCGGCGCCGACATGATCGCGGCGCCGGCTTTGACGGCGGCCGCGAACCGCGCTAGACATCGACCCGTGCAGCGATACGTCGCGTTCTACGTGGGCTTCTTTACTTGGCCTCCTTCGGGGCGGCAGGGTACCGCGTGACGGCCTGACGGCGACTACGCATCCTGAAAAGCCCCGAGAGTGCGCTCTCGGGGCTTTTTTTTTGCGGGAGGACGAAACCATGGCGGAGAGACTCGAAGATCGAAACGTCGTCGACATCGTGCCGCTCATCGCGCCGCGGGCGGTGAAGGGCGCGCAGCCGGCGAGCGACACCGCCGCTGCGCTCGTGCTCGCGACGCGGGCGGCGATCCGCGACATCCTGCACGGCCGCGATACGCGGCGGCTCCTCGTCGTCGTCGGGCCGTGTTCGATCCACGACCCCGACGCCGCGTTCGAGTACGCGCGCCGGCTGCGACCCGTCACCGACGCCGTGCGCGACGACCTGCTCGTCGTCATGCGCACGTATTTCGAGAAGCCGCGGACGACGATCGGCTGGAAGGGGCTGGTGAACGACCCGCGGCTCGACGGCTCCTGCGATCTCGAGGCCGGTCTGCAGCTGGCGCGGAAGATCCTGCGTACGATCAACGAGCTCGGCGTGCCGTGCGGCAGCGAGGTGCTCGACCCGATCACCCCGCAGTACATCTCCGACCTCCTCAGCTGGGCCTCGATCGGCGCGCGCACCATCGAGAGCCAGACGCATCGCGAGCTCGCGAGCGGCCTCTCGATGCCGGTCGGGTTCAAGAACAGCACCGACGGCGATCTCCAGGTCGCGCTGCACGCGATGATCTCGGCGCGTCACCCGCACACGTTTCTCGGCATCAACGACGCCGGGCTGACCGCGATCATCAAGACGCAGGGGAACGCCGACCGTCACATCGTGCTCCGCGGTGGGGCGGGCGGGCCAAACCACACCGCCGCCGACGTGGTGCGTGCGGCGGAGCTCGTTGAGGCCGAGGGAGTCGCGCGCCCGATCATGGTCGACTGCTCGCACGACAACTCGGGGAAGGACCACACGCGCCAAGGCGCCGTCTGCCGCGAGGTCCTGGCGCAGCTGCGGACGGGGCAGCGCTCGCTCATGGGACTGCTCGTCGAGAGCAACCTTCATCCCGGCAAGCAGGCGTGGAAGCCGGGCGGGCCGCACGCGTACGGCGTCTCGATCACCGACGCGTGCATCGGCTGGGAGGAGACCGAGCGCCTGCTCTACGACGTCGCCGCCGCCGTCCGCGCCGGCGCCGCCGCCGCGTAGCGGCGAAGGATCACGATCGCGCGCGGGCGCGGCGGCGGCGCCGCGATGGAGGAGTCGATGCGGCCGCAGGCCGCGTCGCGCTCGCGGAGGTCGGCGATGTGGCGGCGGCTGCGGGCTCCGCCGGCCGCGGCTCGTGGCGGAGCGCCGGAAAGATGCGCCGCGCGAGCGGCGGGATGACGAGCATCGCGACGAGCACCACGCCGCCGACGACGCGATCGTCGTCGACGATGGCCGCCGCGGCGAGACTCGTCGCCAAGAGGATCGCGAACCAGACGAGGTCCCCCGCGATCGCTGCCGCCCAGCCGAGGAGGCGCGGGACGCGGAGGCCGTTCACGAGCATCCCGGCGGTGTAGACGTCGACGCCGAAGCCGACGGTGGCGATGCGGAAGAGCGCCGCCCCGTCGCCCTTGCTGGTCGCGATGTCGTTCGCTTGCGGCATGCGCGCGCCGAACATCGCGAGACGGATCATCCGCGTCCCCAGCCACTCGAGGGCGGGGACACGGCGCGCGGCACGCCGGAGCATGCCGAATATCGGATGGCACACGGCGGCGCCGAGGACGTCCGACGCCGTGTAGAGCAGGAACGTGAACGCCGGATGCAGCGGCACGTGACGCGCCAGCAGCACGCCGGCGGGAATCCCGGGCCCCACCGGCGACCAGAAAAGCACGAAGACGAGCATCGTCGGCCCGCCCGGGAAGTGGCGCGCCGCCTCGAGCAGGGTGCTCGCGCCCGCCATCCCCGTCAGCTGAGACGGGTCGGGCATCGTGGTCGGATTGAAGAGATCGAAGGGATTCACGGTTGGATCGCGTCGCGGGGCGGTCTGTGGTTGCTTGTACCGTGGAACGGCGACGCGGGCCAGGCGCTCTCCGG
>VBKW01000136.1 GCA_005879405.1 Deltaproteobacteria bacterium | reverse complement strand
ACCGGCATGCCGCGGCACGGCGCAGCCGTGGCCGCGCCGATCGGCGCGGCATCCTGTACGCCTCAGCCGCACGGCGTCTCCGGCCGCACCCGATTCGTCACCCAATACGCGGCGACCCGCGCGACGCGCGCGAGCGTGCGCGGCGAGCGGCTGAAGCGCAATGCCTCTTTCACCTGGTTCACGACCGCCGCCGTCTGCCCTTCGCCGCACAGGAGCTCGGCGGTGTCGAGCGCCGAGCCGGCGTAGGTCTCGCATGCGCGCCGCGTGACCGTGTCGGCGATCGCGGGCGGCAGGTACGTGGCGAAGATGCGGATCGCCTCGCGCGTGTAGCTCATGTCCTCGGCCGAGCGCAGATGGCGCCCGGTGTTGGAGTCGCGGTGCATGCGGTAGATCGCGAGCGGCTCGGCCTCGTACCAAAGCGGGTACTGCGCGGCGATCCGCACCCACATCTCCCAGTCCTCGCTGCACAGGAGCCGGCGGTCGAAGCCGCCGAGGCGCTCGTACACCGCGCGGCGGACGACGATCGACGGCGTCATGATGCGCTGCTCGCTCGCGAGGCGCACGAGGGCGTCGCGTAAGAGCCCACTCTCCGGCTGCTCGAGTGGCGAGACGCTCTGCCAGTGGCCCTGCGCGTCGGCGAAGATGTGGCGGCAGAACGCCGCGCCCACCGCGTCCTGCATGAACGCGCGCTCGAGCGCGCGATAGAAGCCGGGACGCGCGCAGTCGTCGCCGTGCAGGAGATGCACCAGATGGCCGCGGGAGCGTTGCAGCGCCGTCGTGAGATTCGTCGTCACCCCGGTGTTGCGCGGCTGGCGGAAGAACTCGACGCGGCCGCGGCCGAGTTCGTCGACGACCGCGCGCGGATCGTCGCGCGTCGAATGGTCGTCGACGACCTCGATCTGCATGACCTCGGGACCGGGGTCCTGCGCGAGCACGCTCCCGAGCGTCTCGCGCAGGTACGCCGCGCAGTCGAAGGTCGGGATCATCACCGACCAGAGCGGCCGCGCGACACCGTCGGGCACGGGCGCGATGACGCCGCGATTGCCGCGCGGCTCGCCGCTCGAGTTCGCCTCCGGGCCTCCGCTCGCCGACTGACCGGAGCGCGGATCGCCCATGTCGCGGCAGTCCGTCATCGCCGTCAGGCTCTGCTCGCCGGCGCTTCGCGGTGGATCGACGGCCGCGCGAACCGCCGCCGTTGCACCCTGAGCCACATCGCGGCGAGCTCGACGAGCGGCGCGATGCCGGGCGGGCGGCGCGTGAGACACCGCCGCACACAGCGCGTGGCTGCATCGAGATCGCCGCGACGCGTGTACTCCTTCGCCCAATCGTAGAAGTAGCGGAACCTCGCGCGCGTGATGACGCTCTCGTACCGGCCGCCCAGGTTCTCGTTCATCACTTCGTAGAACGCCGCCGTCGCGTCGAGCTTGCGGCTCTCGGCGAGCGGCGAGTAGAGACCGCCGCTGTGATAACGATAGACTGCCATGACTTCGTCGACGTAGCCGATCGCACCGCGCTCGGCGTGCAAGATGTGGAGCGGCCAATCGGTGATCGGAAAGAGCGCCGCGTACCACTGCGGCAGCTCGCCGACGAGGCCGTTGCGGTACATCGTCGAGCACGTGGCAATGAAGTTGCCGTACCAGAGCTCGTCGAGCGTCGAGATCTCCTTCTGATGATCCGGCGTCCAGCGGTGCGGCGGCCGCCCGTGCGCCTCGTCGACGACGAGCGCGTTGTGGAAGCACAGCGCGCATTCGGGATGGGCGTCGAGGAAATCGACCTGCCGCTGCAGCTTCTGCGGCGACGTCCAGTAGTCGTCGCCGTCGAGCAGCGCGACGTAGCGCCCGCGCGCCGCGCGCAGACCGCGCGCCACGATCTCGTTGCTGTGGAGGTTCCGCTCGGAGAGGAGGAGACGGATCATGTCCGGATGCCGCTCCCGGTAGCCGAGCACGATCTCGCGCGTGCCGTCGGTCGAGCAGTCCTCGCTGATCAGGATCTCGCACGGGAAGGCGGTCCCCTGCATGAGGACGCTGTCGAGCGCCTGCGCGATGAGGCGCTCGTGGTTGTACGTCATCACGAGGACGCTGACGGTCGGCGCGGTCGAGTCGCTCGCCACGGCCCGGGTGCCCGGCGCGCTCGGTTTGCTCGACGGGCTCGGCGTGCCCGGCATGCTCATTTTGGGAGTCCCGTCACGCCGGCGTCGTCCAGCGGTGCGGCAAG
Organism: Deltaproteobacteria bacterium; assembly: GCA_005879405.1. Lineage (GTDB taxonomy): Bacteria > Desulfobacterota > Binatia > UTPRO1 > UTPRO1 > DP-19. Next base: position 3,585 of record VBKW01000136.1, on the reverse strand, counting down.
ACGACGCTGCCGTATTGCGTGAACGTCGGCACCGGCCAGCCGCGCACGAGACCGTGATCGACGTCGACGAACACGGCGCCTTCGAGCTTGTCCTGCAGCTCGCCATTGCACGAGAGCGCGGCGTCGATGCGATAGCGCCCCGGCACGAGCAGCAGCTCGTCGATGTCGCAGACGAACGCGTGTCCCGGCGCGCTGCCGGCGATCTCGGAGAGCGACGAGTTGAAGTACGTGATCTGCTGCCCGAGCGGATCGAAGACGTCGAAGGCGCAGCTCATGCCGGGGAGGACGTCGCTCACGTGAAACCGAAACCGCGCCGGGCGCCCGGTCGTCAGCGTGCCGGGCGCATCGTCGTCGGAGGTGACCTCGATGCGCGTGAGGCGCACGTCGCCCTTGCCGTGGCGGTCGGTGCGCTCGGCGACGTCGTACGCCGAGGCGTCCTCGAGCGTCGCCAGGTACGCGGCCACCGCCTTCGCAACCGGCGCGTCGACGGTCACGACCCCGTGCTGCAGCACGATCCCGCGGTCGCAGAGCGCGCGGACGGCGCCGAGGTTGTGGCTGACGAAGAGCACCGTGCGGCCCTCGCGCGAGACCGTCTGCATCTTCCCGAGGCACTTCTTCTGGAAGGCGGCGTCGCCGACGGCGAGCACCTCGTCGACGACCAGGATCTCCGGCTCGAGGTGCGCGGCAACGGCGAACGCGAGCCGCACCTGCATCCCGCTCGAGTAGTGCTTGACCGGCATGTCGAGGAAGCGCTCGACCTCTGAGAACGCGACGATCTCGTCGAACTTGCGGTCGATCTCGGCCTTGCGCATGCCGAGGATCGCGCCGTTCAAATACACATTCTCCCGGCCGGTGAGCTCGGCGTGAAAGCCGGTGCCGACCTCGAGGAGCGAGCCGAGGCGGCCGCGCGCCTCGATGCGGCCGGTCGTCGGCGGCGTGATGCGGGAGAGGATCTTCAGCAGCGTGCTCTTGCCGGCGCCGTTGTTGCCGATGATCGCGACGACCTCGCCTGCGTGCACGTCGACCGAGACGTCGCGGAGCGCCCAGAAGCGGCCCTCGGCGCGCGCCCGCCTGCCGCCGCCGACGAGCCGTTGCGCGCCCGATGCCAGCGCCGCGCGCAGCGTCGGATACTGGTCGCGGACGCGGCTCAGCGGAAATTCCTTGCCGACGCCCTCGATGCGAATCGCGAGTGCGCTCATCACTACACGGTGTCCGCGAACGTGCTCTCGACGCGGCGGAAGAAGTAGACGGCGCCGACGAGCAGCGCGAGCGCGGCCGCGACCGACATCGCGACCGTCGGACCCGGAGCGGTCGTGGTGCCGAGGAGCGCCCAGCGGAATCCCTCGACGACGCCGACCATCGGGTTCAACCCGTACACGGTCCGCCACGGCTCGCCGAGCAAGCTGCTCGGATACGCAACCGGCGTCATGAAGAGCCACATCTGCGCGAGGAACGGCACGAGGTACTGGACGTCGCGATAGCGGACGTTCAGCGCCGCGAACCAGATGCCGGCGCCGAGCGCGGTGATGATCGCCAGCACCAGCAAGAGCGGCGCCCAGACGACGTGCCACGTCGGCGTGAGCCCGTAGAAGGCCATCATGCCGATGAGGACGACGAACGCGATCGCAAAATCGACGATGCCGACCAACACGACCGCGATCGGAATCACGAGGCGCGGAAAGTAGACCTTCTTCACGAGGTTCTGGTGCAGGACGAGGCTCGTCGACGCCTGCGTGAGCGCGGTCGCGAAGAACGTCCACGGGACGAGGCCGGCGAAGCTGAAGACCGGATACGGCACGCCGTCGGACGGCACGCGCGCGAGGCGTCCGAAGAACACGCTGAAGATCACCATCGTCGAGAGCGGTTGGATCACCGCCCACGACGCGCCGAGGAGCGTCTGCCGGTAGCGTACCTTGAGATCGCGCCACACGAAGAAGAAGAGCAGCTCGCGGAACTCCCAGATCTCGCGCACGCCGAGCGTCACCCACCCGCTCGCCGGCCGGATGACGGTGACGGGCAACGCCGCTTCGGTCTGGGCGGTCAGCTTCGGCAGCTTCATCTCGCGCGATCCGATCATTGCTGCGCATCCGCCGCCGTGATCGACGGCTTCACCGCGCGCGCGGTGATGATCACCTGATAGTGCGGATCGTGGCGGTCGAGCTCCGGCGCGCGCAGATCCTCGACCGCGAGCCCCTGCAGGAACGCGGTCGCGGCGAGGACGTTGCCGTGCGTCTGCAACGTCGTCGCGTACGGCGGAAAGACCTCGCCGAAGAGCCGGGTCGCCGAGTGCAGCGTGAAGCTCCAGCACCACGTCCCGCCCCACTCGCCGTCGTCGATATGGCTGATCCCGGGAAACGTCGCGAGCAGCACGCCGCCGGGCTTCAGGATGCGGTGCAGCGTCGCGAGCGCGGCACGGACGTCGTAGATCAGGTGCAACGTCTGCGTGAGCACCACGCAGTCGAAGGCGTCGGACGGAACCTGATCGGCAGTCGTGAGGTCGCCGACGAACGTCGCGTGCGGGCTCTGCGGATCGACGTGCAGGACGTCGCTCGTGACGACGCGATCGCCGCCGAACCGGCGGGTGTAGGCGTTGTCGCCGATCTCGAGCACGCGCCCGTGGATGTCCGCCGCGTGCTCGCCGAGGAAACGCTCGATGTAGTAGCGATCGACGGGACGGCCGCGGTCGTAGCCGAAGACGTCGCTGATCGGCACCGTCCGGCGCAGGTCGCCGAAATCGACGTGGCCCACGCGCGGCGCGGTCAGCCGACGCTGCATGCGCGGCGCCAGCCACCGCAGGCCGGCGAGCAGGCGTCGCCCCATCCACTTCGGTCCGTAGCGCAGCATGAGCATCGTGCCTCGCAGTGCCGCACGCCCGTTCAGCAGCCGGCGCGGATCGCGCCGCAGCTGCCCGACGAATTGCTCGGCGTAGAAGTCGCGATAGAACCGGATGCCGGCGCGATGGGCCCGCCGGCGCGCGCGGCTCGCCGACGCGTGCTCGGCTTGCTTCGCGAGCACCGCGAGCACGGTATCGAGCATGAGATCCGTATCGTGCGACATGTTCACGTCGTGCTTGCGGTACTCCGCAACGACGCGGTCGTGACGGCAGATGGGCGCGTCGGACGCGATGCGGAGGTACACGTCGTAGTCCTCGCACGCGCGCAGCCGCGGATCGAAGCCGCCGACACCCTCGAGCGGCGCGCGGCGGTACATCACGGTCGCGTGCATCGCGATGTGGTTCTTGCGCAGGAGCGCGCAGTATTCGTCGGCGTCGGCGACGCGCGCGGGCGGCTTCTCGTTCGACGGCGAGCCGTCGCCATGCACGTACCGGAAATGGCCCCACGTGAATGCCGCGCTCGGGTGGACGTCGAGGCACGCGAGCCCGGCGGCGAGCGCGTCGGGCAGCAGGCGATCGTCGGCGTCGAGAAAGACGAGGTACTCGCCGGCCGCGTGCCGCAGACCGGTGTTGCGGGCCGCCGCGAGACCTTGGTTCTCCTGGCGGACGTAGCGCACGTCGGGATAGCGGGCGGCGACGGCGGCCGTCTCGTCGGTCGAGCCGTCGTCGACGACGATCGTCTCGACGCAGCC
>VBKW01000003.1 GCA_005879405.1 Deltaproteobacteria bacterium | reverse complement strand
CCTGGGCGGTCGTCAAGAGACACGGGCGAGCAACCCAGCGTGAGCAGAAGCTCTCCTGTCTTTGGGAAACGACGCTCACCAAAAGCGACGACCGTGGTCTCCTCCACGAAGCCTGCGCGGTCGCGCGCGACGCCCTGGGGGCCGACTGCGCGGCGATCCTCGAATGCGTGCCCGACCAAGACACGCTGGTCGTGCGTGCCGGGAACGGGTGGAGAACGACGCCGCAAGACAAGATGGGACGGCAGCGCGGTCCACGGTCGCTCGTCACAGCCGCGCTCGCCGGGTCCGGAACGACGACCGTAGACGATTTCGGCGCCGAGCAACGGTTCGAGCGCCCCGCGCTCTTTCGCGAGCAAGGCGTCGTGGGCGCCGCGCTCGCCGTCATCGCAGGGGAAGAGACTCCGTACGGCTTACTCGGAGTCTTCGCGCGTCGCCGACGAAGCTGGCAGCCGCACGATCTCGAGTTTCTCCGTCGTGTCGCCGCGCTCGTGGGCGGCGAGATGCGCCGACGTCGCGAGGTTCGGACTCTCGCGTTGAAGGCGCAACAATCGGCCGCCGAGGCACACGTCGCGTCGGAGCTCCGCCGAGACCATCGGCGCCGAGCAGAGCCACATCTGGATGCCGGACGACCACGGGTACGGTCCGATTGCCGCGTCGGGTCTTTCAGCCGAGGCGTGGTCCGCGCTGAGCCGCCTCCGCATGCCGGAGCAAGTCTACAATTACCTTCTCGAGAAACTAGGCGCCGCGGCCGTCGTCGAGTTGAGTACGACTGAGCCCGGGCATCCACTGCTCGGAGCACTGCTCGAGCCCTTCGGCGCAAGCAGACTGATGATCGCGATGCTCTTCGAGAACGATCGCGGCGTCGGCCTCATCGCCGTCGGTCGAAATACCACACGCTTCACGCCTCGAGAAATCGAGCTCTTCGGGCGAATTGCCGAGCTGGGATCCCACGCATTCGCGAACGTCGGACTGCTCGAGACCGCCGAACGAGCGAGCGAGCTCAAGTCGGAATTCGTCTCGACGATGTCCCACGAGCTGAGAACGCCGCTCAACGTGATCATCGGCTACCTCGATATGCTCGCCGACCAGCAGTGTTCTGACGAGCAAATGGCCATCCTCGGACGCGTACGCAACTCCGGCGTCGAGCTCCTCGACATGGTCGAGGCGACGTTGAATCTCAATCGGATCGCGCAGGGGCAGGACATCCCGCAGTTCGCTGAGACGTCCATGGAAGACCTCTGGACGGAGCTGGCAGCGGAATTCGCCGTGCATCCCCGCAAGACGCGCGCAGAGCTCCGCTGGGAGCCCGTCGAGCACACCGTCCTCTATACGGACCGTCGCAAGCTCAAGATGATCGTCAAGAATCTCGTCGGCAACGCCCTCAAATTCACTTCCGAGGGAGAAGTCGTCGTCCGCTGTCAGACACGTGAAGGCTCGTGCGTCATCAGCGTGACCGATACCGGGATCGGAATTCCCGCAACACACCTCCCGGTCATCTTCGAGATGTTTCGCCAGGTCGACAGCTCGGACGCGCGGTCGTACGCCGGTGCGGGTCTCGGCCTCTTCATCGTGCGCAAGCTTCTCGATCAGCTCGGGGGAGACATCAGCGTCGAGAGCGTGCCGGAAAAGGGCTCGACGTTTCGTGTGACGCTCCCCCCGGGACAGCCGCAATGGCTCGGCGACGGTGCCGAGGCAACGGCGACCAATGGCGCCGGCGTGTCCGATGCGGCCGCCCGTCCGGCGTCGCAAATGCCCGCGGCCCAAGCGCCGCGGAAACAGCGCATATTGTACGCCGACGACCTCGAGCTGAATCGCGCCTTGCTCAGACGGTTCGTCGCGCGGCATTTTCCCGATGTGGAGTTCTTCGAGGCGGCCGACGGATTGCAGGCAACGGCGGCGTTCGAAGCC
>VBKW01000133.1:6725-13070 GCA_005879405.1 Deltaproteobacteria bacterium | reverse complement strand
ATTACCAGCGGCGCCTTCGCCGGCGCGCAATGCCGGTCGGGCCGAACTGACCGACTACTTCGGGCGGCCGCACGCCGACAGGTCAGCGATTGAGGAGGGGCCGCGGCTCGTGCGGCGGGAATGCGGCCGGTGCTGGAGGCGACGTCTCGGCCGCCGACGCGGCGTTCGAGTCTCCGCGAATCGCCTGGTCGTGCGGCGGGGACCGCGTTTCCACGCATCCGGCGCTGGCGACGAGCAGCATCGTAACCGCAATCAAGCCGATCGTACGCATCGCACCCTCCTTCTTCGCCGACGGGGTGCGCCGTTCGTAGCGGGCGCGGTCGCCGCGCGCAACCGCCGTCGCACGCCGGGTATTGGTCAGTTTGTTCGGACCGGGACTGGGTCAAGTTGCGAGCCAGACGAGGCGCGAGGGAAGCGAGCAGCGCAGGCGTAGCGGGAGCTACGCCGAGCATGCGAACGACCGAGCAACGAAGTATGGCGACGCAAATTGACCCAGTACCGCACGCGCGTTGCAATCCGTGAAACGACCGCTTACCGTGACCGAGTCGTGAAACGGTACACGCTGCGCGCGGACCCGCGGCGCGAAGGGACGCAGTTCCGCATCGCCTACGCCGACGAGCTGAACCCGCAGCAGCTCGAGGCCGCGACCACGCTCGACGGGCCGGTGCTCGTCGTCGCGGGGGCGGGGAGCGGCAAGACGCGGACGCTCGTCTATCGCGTCGCGCGTCTCGTCGAGTCGGGCGTGCCGGCGGGAGCGATCCTCCTCCTGACGTTCACGCGCAAGGCCGCCGAGGAGATGCTGCGCCGCGCGAGCGCGCTCGTCGGCGGCAACTGCGCCCAGGTCGCCGGCGGCACCTTTCACTCGTTCGCGCACCTGACGCTGCGGCGCTACGGGCGGATAGTCGGGCTCGACTCCGGCTTCACGATTCTCGACCGCAGCGACAGCGAGGACGTCGTCAATCTCCTGCGCGCCGAGATGGGGCTCGACCGCAAGGAGAAGCGCTTCCCGCGCAAGCAAGCGTTGGCGGAGCTCTACAGCATGGCGGTCAACAAACAGACTGCGCTCGTCGACCTCGTCGCCCACGAGTACCCGCACCTCTACGAGCAGCTGGATCCGATCGTCGCGCTGCACGGCCGCTACGTCGAATACAAGTCCCGGCGCCAGCTCGTCGACTACGACGATCTCCTGGTGAAGCTGCGCGACGCGCTCGCCGACATCGAGCTCGCCGAGCGCCTCGGTCATCAGTACCGCTACGTGATGGTCGACGAGTACCAGGACACGAACGTCCTGCAAGCCGACATCGTGCGTCGCCTCGCCGGCGCGCACGACAACGTGATGGTCGTCGGCGACGACGCGCAGTCGATCTACGCGTTTCGCGGCGCCGACGTGCGCAACATCATGGAGTTCCCGCGGCTCTTTCCAGGGACGAAGATCATCACCCTCGATCAGAACTACCGTTCGACGCAGCCGATCCTCGACCTCGCGAACGCGATCATCAACCGCGCCCCCGAGAAGTACACCAAGAACCTCTTCACCGTGCGCGGCGACGGCGACCGCCCGGCGCTCGTCCAGGCGCGCGACGAGCCCGAGCAATCGCATTTCGTCGTGCAGCGGATTCTCGAGCTGCGCGAGGAAGGCGTGCCGCTCTCCGAGATCGCCGTGCTCTTCCGCTCGAGCTTCCACTCGTTCGATCTCGAGATCGCGCTCAGCCGCCACGACATCCCGTTCGTGAAGCGCGGCGGCTTCCGTTTCGTCGAGAGCGCGCACGTGAAGGACGTGCTCGCGCACCTGCGCGTCGTCGCGAACCCCGACGACGCGGTATCGTGGCACCGCATCCTGCTGCTCCTCGAAGGCGTCGGCCCGAAGCGCGCCCAGGAGCTGCTCGGGCGGATCGCCGGCGTCACCCGGCCGTGGGAGACCCTTGCCACCGCGCCGGCGCGCGTCGCGGCGCCGGGACGCACCGGGACACGGTCACACGGCAAGAGCGCCGGGGAGGTGCAGCACCTGGCGCAGCTCCTCGGCGAGGTCGCGGGCGCCGGAACACCCGGCGAGCAGCTCGGCCTCATTCTCGCATACTACGCGCCCGTGCTCCGCCGCCTGCACCCCGAGGACTACCCGAAGCGCGAACGCGACCTCGAGCAGTTCGCCGCGATCGCCGAACGCTACCGCAGCACGACGTCGCTCCTCGCCGACATGGCGCTCGAGCCGCCGTCGGACAGCGTCGCCGGGGTCCTCGCCGGCGACGGCGACGACGAGGGCATGCTGACGCTCTCGACCATCCACTCGGCGAAAGGCCTCGAGTGGAACACCGTGTTCGTGCTGTGGGCCGCCGACGGCCGCTTCCCGTCGATGTACGGCGTGCAAGACGACGCCGACATCGAGGAGGAGCGCCGCTTGATGTACGTCGCGGCCACGCGCGCCAAGGACCGCCTCTACCTGACGTACCCGGTCGAGATCTACGATCGCGGCCTCGGTCTCGTCTTCGCGAAGCCGTCGCGTTTCGTCGAGGGTCTCGGCGAGGACTTGCTGGAGCCCGTCGCGCTCGTCGACGAAGCGGTCGATTGAAGAGATCGCGCTGCCGAGGCGCGCGGCTTCGCAGCGAGGCGCCGAGCCGCAAACGAGCGTCACGGATGTGCCGGCAGCCGGGAACTGCGCGATCGCGCACGTCATTTTTCCTCGTGCGTCGGGTGGCCAGCCGCGCGGCACCGGTGATAGGGTGGATCGATCGTGAGCTGCCTGGCCGCGTGTCGGGTGCATCGCGAAGGTCGGGGTGGTGGGTTGGGGAAGAGAGGAGGGGGTCCATGAAACGCGGTCACTACGTCATCCTGCCGGGTCTTGCACTACTGCTCGCCGCCGCGTCGGTGGCAACGGCGGACGTCTTCCCGGTTCCGCAATCGGTCCGGGAGATGCGCGGCGCGCACGAAGAGATCCACGCCCTGCGCGCGCTCGCCGACGGCACGCCGCTCGGTGAGCAACGGTTTCGCGCCGTCGTCGATCACGATGTCCTCGCGCTCACCGTCGTGACGCGCTTCAACGACGGCGAGCAGTGGGACGAGAGCGCCGAGATGGACCTGTCGAGCGGCTATCGTGCCAAGCATTTTCACAAGATCGGTCGCGCGGCGGGCAAAGTCATCGCCGAGACCGACATCGATTTCGCAAGCGGCCAGGTCTCGTGGCTCCGCGACGGTCAACGCGGCGAACGCACGTTTGCGTTCACGCCCGACACGTACATGGGTCCGATGCTCGGCGTCGTGCTCGCCGACGTGCCGGAGACCCAGCTCGGCGTCGCGACGCTGCAGACGATCGTCTTTCGGCCCGACCCGCAGACGTACACGCTGCGCGCCGACGTCATCGATCAGGAGAACTTCAAGGTCGGCAACGTCAGCGAGCCGACGACGAAAGTGCGTCTGAAGGCCGATCTCGGGCCGGTGCAGAACGTCGTCTTCGCGAGCCTCATCCCGACGCACTACTTCTGGTTCACGCGCGATACGCCGCCCGAGTTCTTCGCGTTCGAGGGCTCCCTCGGGTACGGCGGGCCGCAGCTGCGGATGGTTCCTCAGCGCTCCGCGACCAGCACGGCCAAGGCGGACTGAGCGCTGTCGCCGGCGGCGGGCGCGCCGTCGCCGGCACCGTCGGTTCCCGCCGCGACCGCGCCGCATTTCGACGTCCCGGGTCCGGTCACGTCGAGCGCTCCCGTGCTCGCCGCCTCCGCGAGCGGTGCGACGAGCGCGAACGTCGAACCCTCGCCGACCCGGCTGCGGACGGCGATGTGCGCGTGCATGGCCGCGGCGAGGCGGGCGCTGATCGCGAGTCCGAGGCCGGTGCCGCCGTGGCGACGCGTCGACGAGCCGTCGAGCTGCTGGAACGCGACGAATAGGCGGCGGAGGTCCTCACGGCGAATGCCGGTGCCGCGGTCGATCACCGCCGCGCGCACGTAACTCCGCCCCGCCGCGTTCAACCCCGGGTCGGGGACGATGCGGTCCCACGGCTCGTCATGAATGCCGCCGACCGTCACCCGCAGCGTGACCGGACGGCCGTCGGAGAACTTCAGCGCGTTCGAGGCGAGATTGGTGACGATCTCTTCCACCCGCGCGCCGTCGCCGACGAGCGCCGGACTCTCGCCCGCGATCTCGACGTCGACGGCCGTGCCGTGTGGACCCGCGATGGCGCGCATGTCCTCGGCGACCTTGGCGACGATCGCGTGGATGTGCACCCGCTCCTGCACGAGCTCCAGCGCGCCGGCCTCGATCTTGGAGAAGTCGAGGAGCTGCACGATCAAGCGCAAGAGCGTCAGCGCGTTCTCGCGAATGCGGCCGAGCCAGCCGCGCTGCGTCTCCGTCGCATCGGGGGTGTAGTCGCTCAGCATCTCGCAAAAGCCGAGGATGGCCGCGAGCGGCGTCCGCAGCTCGTGGGTGACGTTCGCGAGGAAGTGATCGCGATGGACTCCCGCCTCCTCGAGCGCGACGCGCTGGAGGAACTCGCGGCGGCGCGCGCCGGCGGCGACACCATGGCTCACGACCGTGATGAGGGCGGTCGAGGAGAGAAAGAAGAGATTGCCGATGAAGACGTGCGCATCGGCGACCCCCGTCCACACGACGCAGCTCAGCACGTAGGCGACGACGAGGACGGTGCAACAGGTGATCGAGATCGGCAGCTCCCACGGCATCAGCACGGCGGCGGCGAACATGACGAGATTCACACCGTTGTAATAGGGGCTCGACGCTCCGCCGCCGAGCGCCGTCATGAGCACGATGCCGAGACCGATCTGCAGGAACTCGACCAGGCTCAGCGGCACGATGTGACGCCGTCCGGCGCGCGTGTCGAGCGCCAGCAGCGCGACGAGGTTGAGGGCGACCATGACCGAGCGGACGATTGCGAAGAGACCGATCACGTTCGAGTACAGGACCCAGTCGAGCGCGACGAAGACCGGCACGAGCGTGATGGCGAGCCAGCAGGCGACGCGCAGCCGCGCGGCGGCGAGCGCGCGTATCTCCTCGGCGTACCGCTCGGCGAGGTCGGGTCGATCGGGGAAGTGGACGGCCATGGAACGCGCGTGACGCGCCTGAGGGGCCATCAGGGACGCTTCGGTCCCCGTCTCGCCGCGGGCCGGTGATCGAGCGCGCCGGCCGCGTCGGCGGCGCGACGGCGGGTGAAGCGGAACGTCTGCTGGTCGGGATCGACGGCGCGCGCGGCGATCGTCGTCGGGGTCGGGGCGGCGGCGACGCTCGCGTCGACACCGGCCGTGAGCTGGGCCGCGGCACGCTCGCGTTCGACGCGCCTCAACCAGCGGTGCAGCCGGACGCATTGCAGGACGTCGCGAACCGTCGTCAGGCGCGCGAGGTCCCCTGCGGGCACGCGGACGCCGAACGTCGCCTCGATGTTCGCGCCGAGGAGGCGCCGAGTGGGCGGTGACTCGAGCGCGTCGACGACCGTATGCGGCTTCGCATGGCGGAGGTCGACGTCACAGGTCACGCTCAGCAGCTCGCGCACGGCGGCGCCGAAGTGCATGCGCGAGAGTCATGCAAGCGCGGCGCCAGCCCTTGGGTCTTGGTTTGCGATACGCCGAAGCGGCAAGCACGCGAATTCCGTGATGCGCCGCCCGCATGGTCGGGTACACGGTGCAAGAAATGCACGTCGACCGTACGCATGAGCGGCATCACGATGGCGTCGCCGACGCCGCCTTGTCGCGGCGTCGCCGCGGTCAGCGGCCGGTGAAGCGCGGAGGGCGGCGCTCCAGGAAGGACTTCACCCCTTCGCGAAAATCCTCGGTCGGGAAGCTGGCGAGCATCTCGGCGTCGGCATCGGCGGTCGCGGTCGCGAGGTCGGTGAACTGGTGGCCGTAGAGCATCCGCTTCATGACCGCGATCGCGCGCGGCGAGCTGAGCGTCGCGAGCTCGGTCGCGACGTCGTACACGTGCGACAGCAGCTCGTCGTGCGGCACGACGCGGTTCACGAGCCCCATCGCCAGCGCTTCCGGGGCGTCGATCATGCGGCCGGAGAAGAGGAGGTCGCAGGCGTTCGCCATGCCGACGAGCCGTGGCAACATCCACGAGCTGCCGTGCTCGGCGACGAGCCCGCGGCGCGCGAACGCGGTACCGAAGCGCGCGCGGTCCGACGCGATCCGCAGGTCGTAGTACAGCATGTAGGTGAAGCCGAGTCCGGCAACGGGGCCGTTGATGGCACCGATCACCGGCTTCGGTACGTTCACCGGATACGCATACGCGGTCGCGAGCGCCGGATGCGTGGGGCGGATCTCGCCGCCGGCGGGACGCTCGGAAGAACGCGACGGCGCGTCGTCCGTCGCTCCGCTTTGGATGCCGCGCAGGTTGTCCATGTCGGCGCCG
>VBKW01000133.1:0-6571 GCA_005879405.1 Deltaproteobacteria bacterium | reverse complement strand
CGTAGATGATCTGCTCGTATGCCATGGCCAGTCCTCCCGTCGCAGCGTCATAACGTCCGCCGCCTTGCCCACGCAATCGCGGTTGATATCGACCCCAGGGCTTGCGCTAGCCTTCGCTCGCCCTGGTAGACGGCGTGACCCCCTTTGATCCACACCGCCAGTCGACCGATCGCTCGGCGCCGGTGACGACGCCGCTCGGGAGGGCCCGGCGCCGGCTCATGCTGCGGCGCTTGCCGCTCTTCGCGCTCGGGTGGCTGGCGACGACGCTCACGTGGGTGCTGGTGCTGGTCGTCGAGTCGCGCCGCGTCGTCACGCCGGGCATCCTGACGTTCGCGGCACAGGCGCTGCTCCTGATCGACGTCCGTGCACGAGCAGGACGGAGTCCGACCGACGACGGCGTGCGGGGGATCCTGATCGGCGCGTGCGTCGCCCTCGGCGCGTCGTCGACGCTGCTCTTCACCATCGCCGGCGGCGGTGCGGAGCCGCTCGCGTTCGTGCTCCTGACGCTCTTTCTCGCCGCCGCGCTCCTCTTCGCGTGGGGCTGGCGTGCGGAGCTCGTCGTCGTCCTGGCGACGCTCGCGCTCGGCGCGGCGGCGCTGCCGTTCACCACGCAGGTCATTGCCGCGCCCGCGTTCGCTGCCGCCGTCTTGATCGGCACGGTGGTGTCGCTGGCGATTGCCGAGGGGTCGGCACGTGCATTCGCGAGCGGGGTCCGGGTCCGCGTCGCGGAGCTCGAACGGCGGCGCGAGCTCGCGGAATCGCGCGACGCCTATCGCGATCTCGCGGAGAACGCGCGCGACTTCATCTACACCGGCGATCTGAGCGGCCGGATCACGTACGTGAACGAAGCGATGGCGGCCTTCTTCGGCGTGCCCGTGTCGGACATCGTCGGCCGTCGCTTTCACGACTTCGTCGTCGCGGAGCCGGAAAGCGCCGACCTCGAGAGCGCCCTGGCGGCGATCGCCGCCGGAACGAGCATCCCGCTCTTGCCGTTCGCCGTGCGCACCGCGGCCGGAATCCGTTGGGTCGAGGCGCTCGCGTCCGCGATCCACGGCGCCGGCGGCGAGATCGTCGGCGTCCGCGGCATCGCCCGCGACGTGACGGACCGGATGCGCGCGGCGCGGGCGCTGCGCGACAGCGAGGAGCGCTTCCGGACGTCGTTCGACTCCGCGTCGATCGGCATCGTCCTCGTCGGCACCGATGGGCGCATCGCGCAAGTGAATCGCGCGTTCTGCGAGATGATGGGCTACGACGAAGCCGAGATGCTCGGCGAGGGATTCGAGATGCTGACGCATCCGGACGACATCGCGCCGACGATCGAGCGCGCGAGCGCGGCGCTCCGCGGCGGCGCGCAGTCGTACCACCTCGAGAAGCGCTATCGGCACAAGCGCGGCCATACCGTGTGGGGCCTCCTCAGCTCGGCGCTCGTCCGCGACGTGCACGGCGAGCCGCGGTACTTCATCTCGCAGATCCAGGACATCACCGAGCGCAAGCTCGCCGAGGAGGCGCTGCGCGCGAGCGAGCTGCGCTACCGCGGCCTCGTCGAGTCGCATCACGATCTCATCGCCCGCTTCGACACGGCGCTGCAGCTCACGTTCGTGAACGACGCGTACTGCGAGACGGTCGGGCGCTCGCGCGAGGAGCTGCTCGGGCGGTCGTGGCTGCCTCTCGTCGAGCCCGAGCATCGCGGCAGACTTCTCGACCTGCTGTCGTCGATCGACGTGCCGCCGTACCGCAGCCGCGCCGACGTGCGCATCCAGACCGCGCAAGGGGAGCGGTGGATCGCGTGGGAGAGCTTCGCGATCAAGGACCACCACGGTAACACCGTCGAGATCCAGGCCGCCGGCCGCGACGTCACCGAGCGCCGTGCCGCCGAGGAGGCGCTGCGGGCGTCGCTCGAGGAGCTGCGCCGCAGCGAGGAGCGCCTGCGACTGCTCGCGCAGCACCAGGCGACGATTCGCGAGGAGGAGCGCAAGCGACTCGGCTTCGATCTGCACGACAACGTCTGCCAGGAGCTCCTCGGCATCGCCATGCTCATCGAGTCGCTGCGCCGGCGCGTGCGCCCACTCGCCGACTCGACCGGCGCCGAGCTCGATCGCATCGTGCGGTATCTGAACGAGCTCGTCGAGCATCTCCGCATCCTCGCGCGCGACATGCGCCCGATGCAGCTCCGCGACCTCGGCCTCGAGGGCTCCTTGCGCTCGCTCGTCGACGCGATGGCGTCGGCGCAGACGCGCGTCAGCGTCGAGTTCGTCGGCGCCATCCCACGGCTGGAAGAGGAGGTCGAGATCGCGGTCTATCGCATCGCGCAAGAAGCGCTCGCGAACGCTGCGCGCCACGCCGCCGCCGGCGCGATCGCGGTGACCCTCGCCGCTCGCGACGGTCGCATCGAGCTCGTGGTACGCGACGACGGCCGCGGTTTCGACGTCGACGGGCGCCGCTCACGCGCCCTCGGCCTCGTCAGCATGCGCGAGCGCGCCCTCGCCCTCGGTGGCCGCTTCGAGGTGATGTCCGCCCCCGGCGACGGTACCGTCGTCCGCCTCGAGTGCCCCGCCGTGGCGCGCGCCGCCGCGTGAGCGTCTTCTCGTCCTCGCCGTAGCTCGGCCGAGGGTAGCGCGGGCGCACGATGGCGTGCGACCGTCGCTCAGGTGGGCGGCGCTTTGTGCCCGAGAAAATAGAACTGAATGCCGAGGTAGCCGAGCTCGTAGCCCCAGTACACGTACAGCGCCGCGTCGGAGAGACCGGCGGCGCGCAGCTGCGCGAGGACTTCCCACCCGAAGTCGGTGAAGACGAGCGAGCCGCGCCGCGAGAGCGGATTGCCGTGGTAGATCTCCGGCAGAAGATGCCGCACGGTGCCGTCGACGCGTGCGGCCCGGCGCTGGTTGCGCTCGAGCGCCGGATCCATCGGGAACGTCAAGATCGCGCGGCCGCCGGGACGGAGCACGCGCATGATCTCCGCCATGGCCGCCGACGGATCGTTCACGTGCTCGAGGACGTCGCAGCTGACGACCAGATCGAACGTCGCGTCGGCGAAGCTGAGCGCCTCGGCGTCCTCGTGGCGGATTCCTTTTTCCTCGCGTCCGCCGATCTTCCCGGCGCCGAGATACTCGCTGCCCGTCCACTCGACCCAGGGGAAGGTCGTCGTCGACCAACGGTAGAGCGGCGAGACCTGCTCCATGACGTATCCGCGCACGTGATCGCGACACGCGAGGTCCATCGCCCATTCGGTGATCAGCTGCGCAACGCGGCGCTGGCGGCCGTTCATCGTGCACGCGGGGCAGCGCAGGAAGTCGCGCCAATTCGGCACCAGCGTGCCGTCGGGCGCGTGCCAGGCACCGTCGAACGGTGCGACGAAGTCGACGGTGCGGGCGCAGGGCGAACAGAAGCCGGCAATCGTGACCGCCCTGCCGCGGGACCGTGAGAGATGGTACTCGAGCAGCCACCGCAGCGTGAACGCCGGGCCGTTCACGAGTGCGAGATAGTCCTCGCTTGTGTTGCAACGGTTGAGCTCCATGGTCCGATCGACGTACGACGACTGACGACCAGCGACCTCGGTTCTTTCCGCCGCGGGTGTAGATCGTTGGCCACCGACGGGCAAGGGCCCGTTTCGCGCGTCGGAGGTTCGCGATAGAGCTCCGCCGCGCGGCGGGACGAAGGCGCAGGAGCACGGTGACGGCACGCGTGGCGGGACGGGTACGGTCGGCGGCTTTGGCGGCGCTGGTACTCACCGGCGTACTCGCCTGCGAGCGCGGGAACCCATCGCCGCCGCGTGCGGCGGCGCCGCTCCGCGCGCCGTCGACTCGCGATCCGCGCGACCTCGACCTGCACCTGCATTGGCGTGCGGCGGAGGTCCACCAGACGCTCCGTGACGTCGACGCGCAATGGTCGTTCCGCCAGTATTCGGACGTCATCGTCCTCGGCGGAGAGGCGCACCGCTCGCTGCTGCTGCTGCCGTCGCGCGACGGCTCCGCGGCGACCGCGAGCTTCCCGATCGCCGTGCCGGCGGACGGCGAGTGCGAGCTGGTGGCGTGGGTCGCGCTCGAGCCGGGCGCAGGTGTCTACAGTGACGGCGTCGATTTCGCGGTGGCATTCGGCGACGCGGACGCGTTCGACGCGCCGGCGGTGAGTGGTCGTCTCGACCACCCGGACCATGCGACGGAATGGCGCGAAGTGCCCCTAGACCTCGCGCCGTACCGCGGGCGAACACTGCGGATGACGCTCGCCGCGCGCGACCGCGGCAGCACGAGCGGCGATTGGTTGCTCTGGGGCGATCCGCGCGTACGCCTCACGTCGCGAGGGACGCCGGTCGCGATCGATCTGCGGCACTCCGACGACGGCGTCCGGCGGCCGGGCACCGTCCCGTGGTCGGAGGTCAACGTCTTCAAGGCTTACGCGCTCTTCAATGCGGAAGAGGTTGCACGTCGCCGTCCCGATGCGATCGCCAAGGCGATTCCGTGGGCGCGCTCGCTACGGCTGTTCTCGTCGCTCGGGGGCAATTGGGGTCCGACCCTCGAGCGCGAGTACGATCGGCAGATCGGCCAAAACGCGAGCGTGGACTCACGGTGGGAGCGACGCTGGGCGGCACGCTACGAGTTCTTTCGCCAAGAGCCGGAGCTCGCCGATCGCCCGATCGCGGAGCGGTTCACATGGGACGAGTTCGACCGTCTTTTCGACGGCGTTGCCGCGACGGGTCTCCGACCGCACGTACACCTCGCCGGCGTCCCCGAGCCCTTCACCGGCGGCCGCGGTGAGTACCCCAGCTATCACTACAACGAGCTGCCGGTCGTCGATGAGGCCGGTTGGAAGGAGTACGTCGACCGCGTGTTCGCGCATCTCGCAACCCGGCCGTGGTTCCGCGATGCGCACTTCTCGTTTTTCTCGGAGCCGAATTGCATGTGGGTGAGCTCGGATGGGAGCGCGCGCCATTTGGGCTATCAAGGCGACGCCGAGCAGTACGCGCGGCAATACGTGTCGACCTGGCAAGCGATGCAACGCTACGTCGGACCGGGGCAGGTCCACTTCGGACCCTGGGTCATCGAGCCCGACCCGGGGAATCCCGTCGTCGACAACGTGCGCGAGTTCCTCCGCGCCTTGCGTCGCGAGTTCGCGCGTCGTCACGAGGCGTTGCCGCCTTGGTCCGCGTTCGCGTTCAACTTGTACGAGACGCCGCAGCTCGCGCTCGACGGCTTCGCGGAGTACAAGATCGCCTACGTGCGCCAGTTGCTGAAGGACGAGTTTCCCGACGTCGAGTTGCCGATCCGGCTCGACGAGATCGGCGTCCATCCCTTGCTCGCGATCGCCTTCGAGCGCGCCGGCGCCGGCTCGCTCGGTGCGACACGGTGGATGGTCGCGTGGCAGGCCGAGATGATGGCGCTCCTCCTCGAGGAGCGCATTCAGCAGGCGGGGCCGTGGTTGTCGGCGTACGATACGCCCGCATACTTTGCGGCGGTCGCACTCACCCACGCGGCGGGCGGCCTCGAGTACCACGTCTCGCCCGCCGGGCAGCTGCGCCTCGACGAGACGACGAACGCAGACGGCGGCGAGGTGGCGGTGCGCGTCGCCGCGCGCAGCGCCGAGCGCGTGGGATATGCGTGGTCGTCGCGAGCGGACGGCTCGCTGCGGGCGGCCGTGTGGCAGTTGCCGCGCTTTGCGACGAGCGATCCTCGCCTCGCTGCCGATCCTCTCCGCGTGCCGGTGACGCTCCGCCTTCCCGCGGCCGCTGACGGATGGGACGTCGCGGTCACGGCGCTCGACGACCCGGAGCTCGGCGGCGAGACGCCGCCGCAGCGCCTGAAAATCGTCGGAGCGACGACGACCCCGATCGAGCTCGTCCGCCGGGAGACCGTCGTCCGCGACACCCTCGACGTCGCGCTTCGTCCCGCCGCCGTCGTCATGATCGACGCGCGCCCGCACGCGCGATGAGCCGTCGACCGACTCGCACGGTGGTTCAGGCGAGGGCGGTGATCGCCGTCGTCGCGATCACGTTCGGCGCATGCGTTGCGCGTCCGCCGTCACGCCCGGCTGACGTCGTGCTGATCGTGATCGATACGCTGCGCGCGGACCACGTGTCGTTGTACGGCTACCCGCGGCGCACCGCGCCCGCGCTCGAAGCGTTTGCGCGCGACGCTGTGACGTACGACGACGCGATCTCTCCGGGCACGTGGACGGTGCCGTCGCACGCGGCAGTCTTCACCGGCCGATGGCCGTCATTTGCCGGCGCCGAGCGTGTGCCCGGTGATCGCAACCTCGCGATGCCGATCAACGACGCCGCGCCGACGCTCGCCGAGCTGCTTTCGCGAAGCCAATTCCACACCGCCGCGTTCGTCGCGAACAGCGCGTACGTCGCACGCGCGCTCGGCTTCGCGCGTGGCTTCGACGAGTTCGCCGACTGGAACCTCAGCACGGCCAATCGTGTCGAGCACGCATTCCGGCTCTGGCTCCCCCCGCGCAACGATCGTCTCTTCGTGTTCATGAACATTCTCGATCCGCACGAGCCCTACGATCCCCCGGGCGCCTACAAACGACGCTTTCCCGGACGGGTGCGGCGTTACGGAACGGTCATGACGGAGCT
>VBKW01000132.1:5760-15886 GCA_005879405.1 Deltaproteobacteria bacterium | reverse complement strand
GCGGTCATGTCGTCATCCGTGTCGCGCGAGGGCGTCGGTGAGGGCGTCGAGGAGCGCCTGATCGCTGAACGGCTTGTCGAGCACGGCCACCGCGCCTGCGTCGAGCGCGCGCTGACGAATCGCCTCGCTGCCGTGGCCGGTGATCATGACGATGGGCAGGCGGGGATACATCGCCGCGAGATCGTGCTGGAGCGCGAGGCCGGTCATGCCCGGCATGCGGACGTCGACGACAACGCACGCGGGAGGCGGGAAGGAGTGCCCGAGGAAGTCGACCGCGCTGGTGAACGTCTCGACGGCGTACCCCGCCGTGTTCAGCAGCCGGCTGAGCGCCTTCCTCACCGAAGCGTCGTCGTCGACCACCGCGACGACCGACCGCGCTCCTCCTACGGTTCGCACCCGGCAACCGTCGCCGCTCCGAAAAGCGTCGATCTGGCGGCCGGCGGCCGCCTGTGCGAGCACCGCATCACGATGGCTGCAGTACTCGGATCGTGGGCCGCCGACTATTGGACCTTCGTCGTATGTGCAATCGCGTCGGCGACGGGACGGAAAGCGGCCCGTCAGGCGAGGCGATCGAGGCCCAGCTTGACCGCCATCCGCACGAGCTCCGCCAGCGACGGCGCGCGCATCTTGGTCATCACGCGGGCGCGATGCACTTTGACGGTTTTCTCGCTGGTGCCGAGGCGGTCGGCGACGAGCTTGTTCGGCATGCCGGCGACGACGAGCGTCATTACCTCTTGCTCGCGCGGCGTGAGGCGCCCGTAGCGCGCGCCGAGGTCGTCGCGCTCGTGGCGGATGGCGCGTCGCAGGGCGTCGCGGGCGAGGGCGCGGCGCACCGCCGCGAGGAGCGTCGCCGAATGGAACGGCTTTGCGAGAAAGTCGACGGCGCCTGCCTTCATCGCATCGGCGACCATCGGTACGTCGCCATAGCCCGAGAGGAAAACGATCGCCGGCTCGTGACCGGCGTCGCGGAGTCGCGCGTGCGCCTCGAGGCCGCCGACGCCGGGCATGCGGACGTCGAGCACGACGCAGGACGGCCGATCGTACGCGACCCGAGCCAGCAGCTCCGTCGCGGAGGACAACACCTCGGCGTCGAGGCCGTCGGCGCGGAGCACGCGCGCGACCGCGCGCCGGACGGAGGGATCGTCGTCGACGACGAACACGACGTCGCCGCTCCGCGGTTTCGGCTCCGGCGCTTCGATCCGGCGACTTCC
The DNA here is from genome assembly GCA_005879405.1 of Deltaproteobacteria bacterium. GTDB lineage: Bacteria > Desulfobacterota > Binatia > UTPRO1 > UTPRO1 > DP-19. The sequence continues at coordinate 14,675 of VBKW01000132.1, read as the reverse complement.
CTCCGCCGCGAATGGCGACATGTCGACCCTCGCTGAATGGGCGTTCGGACGACTCCGCGCTATCACTCCCGAACGTAGGTTGCCACCTTATGATGCAGCACCCAGGAACGGTCGCGGTTGCGCGAAACGTCCGGTCTGGGGTATCGCGCGAGCAGACGGCGGTGGGGTAGGCGGGTGCTCGGAGAGTGGTGTGGACGCGACTTCGGCGATAGAGCTCGAGCCGATCGATCGGCTTTCCGACCGTAGCCGCGACCACGAGCGTGCATCGGCCGCCTCCCCGTGGCGCGCCGTGACCAGGGCGCTCCTCGTCGCGGCCGCCTACTACGTCGGCGCCAACCTCGGCCTCATCCTGCGCTTCCCGCCGACGACCCCGTCCGTCCTCTGGCCGCCGAACTCGATGCTGACCGCGGCTCTGTTGCTGTCGGCGCCGCGGCGCTGGTGGCTCTTCCTGCTCGCTGCGCTGCCGGCGCACCTCGCCGCCGAGCTGCCCACGGGATGGCCGCTCTCGTTGGTGCTCGCGCTCTTCGTCACGAACTGCCTCGAGGCGGTGATCGCCGCCTCACTCATGCGCCGGTTCAGCGACGACGCGACGCGATTCGATACGTTGCGACGCGCCGCCGTGTTCATCGCCGCCGCCGGTCTCGTCGCGCCGCTGGTCTCGACCTTCGCGGATGCGGCGGCGGTGTGGGTCGCCCTCGGCGAGCCCTATTGGCGCGTGTGGACGACGCGTCTCAGCTCCAACGTCCTCACCGCGCTCACCTTGGTGCCCGCGCTCGTCGCCACCGTGACGAGCACCCGTCGCTGGATCCACGATCCGCTGCGCCGTCTCGAAGCCGCGGCACTCGCGGGTGGTCTGTTCACCATCTCCTTTCTGGTCTTCACCGATCACCTCGCGGACGCGACGGGTCCGATTCCGGGAGCGCCTGTCACGCCGATCGTCTTTCTCCTGCCGTTCATTCTGTGGGCGACGGTCCGCTTCGGCCCCGCGGGGACCAGCCTGGCGCTGCTCTCGACCACGGTGCTGGCGAGCAGCGCGGCGGTCTACGGCACCGGCCCGTTCACGAATCTGCAGGCCGCCGAGAGCGTGCTCGCGCTGCAGATGTCGCTCGTCGTCATCGCGATTCCGATGTTGTGTCTCGCGGCGCTGGTCGAGGAGCGGCGCGCCACGGTACGGGCGCTGAACGATCGGCTGCGCTTCGAGGAGCTGCTCTCGCGGTTGTCCGGCGCCTTCGTCCACCTCGCCGGGCACGAGATGGATCCCGCGTTCGAGCATTGGTTCGAGCAGATCGGTGCCTTTCTCGGCGTCGATCGAATCGCGGTGACGGGTTTGCCGAACGTCGGGCAGCCGCTGGTGACCGCGCACGCGTGGACGCGTGCCGGGGGCGACGGTCGTCGGATCGAGCGGTCGCTGACGTTGCCGCTCGTCGCCGGCAACCGCCTTCTCGGCAGGCTCGATCTCGCGCGGCGGTCACCGGGGGAGCCGTGGACGGAAGAGCGTCTGCGCTGGCTTCGCCTCGTGGCCGAGGTGTTCGCCAACGCGCTCGCCCGCAAGGAGACCGACGACGCGCTCCGCGCCAGCCGGGCGATGAAGTCGGCGATCCTCGACGCGCTCAGCAGCAGCGTGGCCGTGCTCGATCGGCGCGGTTGGATCATTGCCGTGAACGACGTCGGGACGCGTTTCGCCGGCACGGCCGCGCCCCTCGGCGTCGGCATGAACTACCTCGATCATGTCCGCGTTCCGGACCCGCGCTGTGCCGACGACATCCGGGCGGGCATTCAGGCGGTGCTCGATCACGCGCGGCCGACGTACGCCGTGGAGTACGTCCGCCGCGACGACCGCGAGCGGTGGTTCGCGTTCTCCGTCGTCGCGCTCGACCGTCCCGAGGGCGGGGCGGTCGTGTCGGAAACGGAGATCACCGACCGCAAGCACGCGGAGCGCGAGGCGGAGCAGAGCCGCCAGGAGCTGGCGCATTTTACGCGCGTCTCGACCATGGGCGAGCTCACCGCGTCGATCGCCCACGAGCTGAACCAGCCGCTCGCCGGCATCTTGCTGAACGCGCAGACGGCGTCCCGCTTGCTCAACGCGACGCCGGTCGCGACCGACGAGCTGCGCGAGATCCTCAGCGACATCGTCGCCGACGACACGCGCGCCGCCGAGGTGATCCGGCGCTTGCGCGACTTCGCGCGCAACAGCGATGCCGAGCGCGTCGTGCTCGATCTGCACGCGTTGATCCGCGAGGTGATCCGTCTCGTGACGAGCGACGCGATCATCCGCAACGTCACCCTGCTCGTCGAGTGCGGTCCCGAGCCGATCTGGGTGAGCGGCGATCGCATTCAGCTGCAGCAGGTCGTGCTCGATCTCTTGTTGAACGCCATGGAAGCGGTCGCGGAGAGCGGCGCGGCAGACCGGACGATCCTCGTGCGCACCGCGAAGAGCGCGGAGACGGTTTGCGTCGCCGTTTGCGACGCCGGACCCGGGATTCGCGACGGTGCGAACGAGCTGATCTTCGAGCCGTTCTACACCACCAAACCTGCCGGCATGGGAATGGGACTCTCGATCGTGCGCTCGATTCTGCGTGCGCACGACGGTGCCATCGCGGCAACGAACAATCCGGGTGGAGGGAGCACGTTCGCGTTCACGCTGCCGCTCGCGTCGGCAGGCGCGAACGCGGCGAGCGTGCCGGCGGACGTCGATCGCACACCGACCGACGAACCCGCTCCGCGCGCCACGACCCCGCAGCCTCTGGTCGTGACGCCGACCGAGCGCGTCATCGAGACCGACGATGGCGACCGCGCCGCCCGTGAGACGCCTCGCGTACGTGCCGCGACGACGCGCGAGGCCGCGTCGCGGACGACGTCCTGAGCGGGTCGCACTCGGCGCGCACTGACTGCGCGCGGAGGGGCGCAGCCGTGCTAAAAGGTTCCGTATCCGTGGAAGAGGACGTCTCCATCGTCGCGTCCGCGCAGCCGCTGAGCCGCGACTCGGCGCGGCTGCGCCTCCTCTACGAGCTCGGCTGCGCGTTCGCTGCATGCGTCGAGCTCGATGAGCTGTGCGCGCTCGTCCTCGCCAAATGTCGCGACGTCCTCGATGCCGGCGGGGCGTCGATCCTGTTGCTCGACGCCGACCAGCACGAGCTCTACTTCCCCTACGTCGCCGAGGCTCCCGAGGTCGCCGAGCGCCTGCTGCGCCTGCGCTTTCCCGCCGATCGTGGCGTTGCCGGCGCCGTGCTCGAGCACGGCACGCCGCTGCGCATCGACGATGCCGCGGCCGACGCGCGCTTCTACGGCGGCGTCGACCGGGCGACGGGGATCACCACGCGCAACCTCCTCTGCGCGCCGCTGCGGGTACGTCATGGCGTGATCGGCGTCGTCCAGGTCGTGAACCGCCGCGGTGGTGCCTCGTTCGGTGACGGCGACCTCGCGTTCCTCGCGGCGCTCGCCGGCAGCATCGCGGTGGCGGTCGAGAACGCGCGCATGCACGCGCAGCTGAAAGCGCAGGTCGCGGCACTCGAGCGCGCCGTCCACGAGCACAACGAGCTCATCGCGATCCGCCGCGAGCTCGACATCGCGAGCGGCATCCAGCAGTCGATCCTGCCGCGCGCGTTTCCGCAGCGTACCGACTTCACGATCTTCGCCACCATGCTTCCGGCGCGCGAGGTCGGGGGCGACTTCTACGACTTCTTCTCGATCGACGACACACGACTCGGCGTCGTGATCGGCGACGTCTCCGGCAAAGGCATGCCCGCGGCGCTCTTCATGGCGGTGAGCCGCACGGTGCTGAAGGCGGTGGCGATGACGACGACGTCGGCCGGGGAGTGCCTCGCCCGCGTGAACCGTCTCCTGTGCCTCGACAACAGCGCCGAGTTGTTCGTCACGGTGTGCTACGGCGTGCTCGATCTGCGCACCGGGGCCTTCGACTACGCGACCGGCGGCCACGCGCCGCCGTATCTCCTCCGCGACGGTGGCGTCGAGCGGCTCGGGCGGACCCCCGGCATGGTGCTCGGCATCATCGACGACGCCGTGTTCGGCTCGCGGCGCGTGCCGTTACGCGGCGGTGACGCGATCGTCCTCGTCACCGATGGCGTGACCGAGGGGATGGATGGCGGCGGGGCCGTATTCTCCGAGCGGCGGCTCGAAACGGTGCTCGCGGACGCCACCGCCGCCGAACCGGAGGCGCTCATTCGCCGCGTCGTGCGGGCGGTGAAACAGCATGCGGGCGAGGCGCCGCAGAGCGACGACATCACTGCGCTCGTCGTGCGCTACCACGGCGTCTGAGCATGTGACGACGATGCAGGCACGGACGACGATCAGGTTGAAGAACCGGCTGGCCGAGCTGGAGCGTGTGGCGGGCGCGCTCGCCGAGTTCGCCCGGCAGCAGCGGCTCGCGACCAAGGTCGCGTTCGACCTCGGTCTCGCCGTCGACGAGGTGCTCACGAACGTGATGCGCTACGCGTACGACGGCGAGGCGGAGCGCGAGATCACGGTGCACGTCGGCCGCGACGGTGCGGCGGTCACCGTCGAGATCGCGGACGATGGCCGCCCCTTCGATCCGCGCACGATCGGCGCGGCGGACGTGTCATCGCCGCTCGCGGACCGCGCCGTGGGCGGTCTCGGGATGCATCTCGTACGCGCGCTGATGGACGACGTCGAGTACCGTCGCGAGCACGGCAAGAACGTCCTGCGGATGACGAAAACGCTCGCGCCGACCTCGCCGCCGGCCGAGCCGACACGCACGGATCTGGAGATCACGGACACGCGCATCGACGGCGTCACCGTGCTGGCGATCGCCGGCCGGCTGCACGGGCGCAACGCCGACGCCCTCGAGGCGCGGCTCGTCGCCGCGCCCGACGCGGGCGCAACGCGCCTCGTCCTCGATCTCGCCGCCCTCGATTACGTGAGCAGCGCCGGGCTGCGTGTGGTGCTCGTCGCGGCGAAGCGGCTCCACGGCAGCGGCGCGCTCGCCCTCGCCGCGCCGAAGGACTTCATCCGCGCCGTCCTCGACGTCGCCGGCGTCGCCGCCGTGGTGACGATCCACCCCGACCGCGCCGCCGCGATCGCGCACGCGCGCGGCGCGCCGCAGTAGTCGCGGACGCGGAATCTGACGCGCTGGCAGACGCCCCGTCCTCGCCAGGGAACAAGGCACTACCGGCGGCGCCCGAATCGCCGAGCACCGGCCCGATGTAAGCGGCTACTGGCCTCCGATCTGCGAAAGCAGGGTTGCGCGGTCGTAGTAGAAGCGTTCACCCGACATCAGTCCGTCGCGGAAGCTGATGAAGATCCAGGCGCCCGAAGGTACGTAGAGACGGCTGCCCGACGGCACGTTACCGAAAGCGCTCCACCATTCGCTGTAGTACGCACGCACACCGGCATGGCCGCGGTGTACCTCGCCGGTCGGCACGTCCTCGAACATGCAGTCCTCGGTGAGCGTGGCTAGCGTCGCCTCGATCTCGAACGCAGTTTCCGCAGCGACATGGCGCTGCAGGACCGTGGCATTCTCGGGCTTGAGCATGCGGCGATGTTATCAGTGTGCTGACATCTGGCAATGGCCTGATAGGATTCGGGCCATGGCTTCGAAGACGCGAAATCTCCCCGGAGCCGGCGAATGCAAACGCGGCACCCAGGGCCACATCGGCTACCTGCTGCGCCAGGCGCATGGCGCACTGCGCGGCGCGCTCGACGCTGCCCTTGTGGAAGCAGGCCTGACGACGCCACAGTTCCTGGTGCTCACACTGCTCGACGCGTACCCGGGTGCTTCGGGAGCGGACATCGCCCGCATCGCCCAGCTCACGCCGCAGACAGTGAACCTGATCGTCCGCAAGCTCGCGGACGGGAAGCTACTGGGCCGCAACGAGCACGAGACGCACGGCCGCGTACTGCGCCTCGCCTTGACCACCGCGGGCCGCGCGCGCCTCGCGCGATGCAAGCTCCGCGCGGCTGCGGTCGAACGGGAGCTGCTGTCGGGCGTGGACGCCGCCACCGAGGCGAAGATCCGCGCCTGGCTGGTCTCCGTCGCAACGCGCGTCCGCAGCTAGCGAACCCGACCGGACGTGGTGATTGGCGCGCGACCGGCGCCTGCGGGCCAGCGGCTCCAAAATAACGCAGCCCGTTAACGAGCCTGGCCGGAAACGTCCCGATCTCGGACACCGCGTCCGAATCCGTCGGGGTCGAGAGCGGACCGCCAACCACCGAGAGCATACTTAGAGGTGTTGTCAGTTCGCGATGAAGCGGCGGAGCTTGCCTGTCTGCGGATGGCGAGGGATGCGGTCGACTCGCACGACTCGTACTTCAGGCGTCGAGACTCCCGCGCGCTCGAGCGCTACCTCGATGGCGCGCGCCAACGCCGTGGTCTCGAACGCACCCTCCGTGCACAACGTGACCTCCGCGCCCGAGTCAGTCTGACGCACCTGATACTCGACGATGTGGGATTTCCCCCGGAGGAGCGACGCAAATACGACTGGATGCACCGCGACGCCATTGGCGTACGTGAACACATCCTCCAACCGACCCGGGACATCTCCGATGCGGCGCCCCCACCACGGTCCCGGATTAGGCTCATCGAGGAACGTGATCTGATCGCTGACTTCGTAGCGGATCAGCGGGAACGTCTGGTTGAGGAGGTTCGTCACGAGGAGCTTCGCGGATTCGACGCCAGGGGGGACGGGCGATCCCAGGGCGTCGACCGGCTCGAGGATACAGCTGTCCTCGAGCACGTGAAGACCGGCGATGGGAGGGTTTGCCATCGCCATCACGTTGCACTCGGTGGTGGCGTAGATGTTCAGCGGCGGAACGCCGAGCCACTGCTCCACCGCGCTCCGGATCTCTCCGAGTAACGGCTCCGCCGAGGTCCAAATGCTGTGGGGCCTGATGCGCAAACGACTGGCTCTTGCCTCGGCCGCGAGGATCCCGAGCATCGACGGATAAGCGTAGAGGAGCTCCGGCTGCAGCGCGTTCAATCCCGCGACGATCTCCGGCATCGGTTGCGAGGGCGAAAATGATCCGTCTGTGCCGGCGTCCCGCGATGTCAGCCATCGGATCGCGGTCGTCATGTGGATCGGACTCACGGCGGAAACGTTCGCGCGCACCGGGGGCGCGGATCTCGCTCCGTCGCGTTTCACCCGCCACTGAATTCCCCGTCGGAAAGCGAGGGTGGATTCAATCAGCTCGTTGACGTGCCAGACGAAGACACCGCGCTTGCCCGTTGAGCCGCCGGTCGCCATCGCCAGGTATTCACCCAGCAGAAGGGAGGGGCCTTCCCTGACGATCCGCTCGAGCTGGGTGTTCACGCCGGCCAGCGTGAGCCGCCGGTCGGCGACGATCTCGTCCCAGTGGTCCATGACGTCCGATTTGGTCATCACGGGCAGCATGGCGAGATTGTTACCGCTCAGCGCGTCGGCGCGAACGCCTCGCAACCGCTCCGCGTGCCACGGCGAGCGGGTTTGGGCACTCCTGACGAGCGCCCGCAGGCGTTCGTCGCGAAGGGCCCAGAGGCGTTCGAGCGGCCATGTCGCCTTCTCGACTTCCCCGGGAAGACGCTCTGCGAAACGCCGCGCCGCGCGGTCGCGCGTGTCGGTGCTGGCAGCACTGAGAGGAGTCTCCGGTGACATCGTTCGCTGGTCGATTCGATACGCTGATGATCGGGCTTCTGTCGGGTGGCCGATGCTCGCGTTTGGTGCTCTACCTCACGAGAAGTGAGATCCACAATCCGTCCCGATTCTCGGCCACGCTGCCCGTTTTTGCCGATCGCTGGAAGGTCGTGAGCTGGCTGTTGAGATGGGCCACTGAAGAGCGGGGAAACCATGATCTGGCTTGACCACGTGGTGAGAATCGTGCCGGATTTTGCGGCAACCGAGCGCCGATTCCGGGAGAAATACAGCCTCGAGGCCGCGCGCTGGGAAGTGTTTCCCGATTCGGGAGTCGCGAGCAGGCTTTTCGTTTTTAGAAACGGCGGAATTGAACTGATGGGCATCCGGGACGCGGCCGAGGCAGCTGAGCACCCCTTCGGCCGCTTGGTGCTCGCCGCGATCAGGGAAGGGGAGCGGTGGTTGGGGACAGCCATCGGGACGGATGGGTTGGACGTTCACGCCGCCAGGTTGGGTGTGCGCCCCACGACCGTTTCGTCTGCCACTGTCACTACGGAGGGCGTGCGATCAACATTTCGTTTGCTCGGCGACCCACTCTCCAACGCGCCACCGCTTCCGTTCTTCATCGAGTGGGATCGCGGCACCGACCCCTGGCCTCGCGAAGAGGCAGCGCTGAACCCGGGCTTCACCGGGGTCAAGCGCGTGGAGGCTGCCGGCGATGCCAGGGCAGTGGCTGAACATCTTGGCGGGGAGTTCGACTTCATCTCTGTGGTCGAGGGCATTCCGGGAATCCAGGCGGTGGTATTGGATGCCGAGGGCGGAGAGATTCACATCGAGTGAACGGCACGTGCCGCCGTCGAACGCATTCCATCTTCAATCTTGGCAAAGGGGGACGGCGGCTTGCCGCGTCCTCCCGATGCGTCGCGTGGTAGTTTCCGTCCCGGTTTTTCAGCAATCCGATGGGCTGCCACGAGCAAGTCGGGTGGAAGGAGGAATCAGTGTCAGTCGAGGAGAACAAGGCACTTATCCGCCGGCTCTATGACGAGGTATTCGCCAAGTGGAACTTTGGCGTCGTCGGCGAACTTGTCGGGTCTGAGTTCGTCGGCCACGAGATGCCGCCTGGAACGCCACGCGGGCCAGTCGGTTTCAAGCAGTTCTACGATTCTCTCCGATTGGCCTTCCCGGATTTGCGATACACAGTCGACGACGTGATTGCCGAAGGCGACCGAGTAGTGGTGCGTTGGACGTGGCGGTGTACGCACCAGGGTGACTTCATGGGTGTGGCTGCCACGGGCAAGCGAGCGACCGTGACAGGCATGGCTATCTACCGCGTGG
>VBKW01000132.1:0-5651 GCA_005879405.1 Deltaproteobacteria bacterium | reverse complement strand
GGCATTCGCTCTCTTGCCGCCTCATCTGACGACGTTCGCATCTAACGGCGCGAATGTCTGATAGGCGAAAAGATATCCGGCCAAGATGGCTGCTTCCGTCGCGACTTCGGACACACCTCCGAATTTCGGGGTGCCCATGAATACGGAAGTGGACATCGTCTTTACGAATCAAAAGGTCGGGTGTTCGAATCAGCTGGAAATCCGTGCAGGACGACGTGTCAGACGTAGGCGCGACGCAACAACTGCGCCGCGCTCTCGTCGAGCTGCTCGCCGCGGCGGACCTCCTCGAAGCGGGCGAGGAGGTCGTCGACGCGCAGCCGGCGCTTCTCGGCGCCGGCGAGGTCGTGAATGATCCGGCCGCGGTGCAGCGTCGTGAGCTCGTCGCGCGCGATCGCCTCGTCGCTGAGACGCACGATCTGATCGGCGCTCTTCGGGTCGAGCGCGGCGGTGTGCTCGTCGAGGAGCAGGAGCTCGGGCTTGCACCAGGTCGCCATGAGCAGCGTGAGCGCTTGCCGCTGCCCGCCCGAGAGGCTGCCGATCGCGTTGTCGAGGCGCTCTTCGAGCCGCATCCCGAGGCCACGGACGCGCGCGCGCATCTCGTCGGCGAAGTTGCCGCGGAGCGCCCACGCGAGGCCGCGGCGACGCCCACGACGCGCGGCGAGGGCGATGTTCTCGGCGATCGACATGTCGGGCGCGGTGCCGCTGAACGGATTCTGGAAGACGCGCCCGATGAGCGTCGCGCGGCGGTGCTCGGGCCAGCGTGTGACGTCGTGACCAGCGATCGTGATCCGTCCGCCGTCGACGAAGAAGCTGCCGGCGACGGCGTTCAGCAACGTCGATTTTCCGGAGCCGTTCGTGCCGACGACGATGACGAACGTGCCGCGCTCGATCGTGAGATCGACGCCTTGTAGCGCGAGTACCTCGTTCGGTGTTGCGGGGTTGAACGTCTTGAAGACGTTCCGCACCTCAAGCACGGCCAGCTCCCTTCCGTGCTCGGGCGACCAACCCGGGGAGAATGAGCGCGGCGAAAACGAACGTCGCGGTCATGAGCTTCAGATCGTTCGGGTTGAGCCCGGCGCGGAGCGCGATCGCGACCAGCAGCCGGAAGAGCACCGAGCCCATGATGGCGCCCGTGATGACGAGGCCGAGCTGCGTCGTGCCGACGAGCGCCTCGCCGATGATCACGCTCGCGAGACCCCACACGACCATCCCGATCCCCATCTGCACGTCGGCGAACCCTTGATACTGCGCGAGCAGCGCCCCCGAGAGGCCGATGAGCCCGTTGGCGAGCGCGAGGCCGATGATCGTCATGTTGCCGACGTCGACGCCGAGCGCGCGGATCATCTGCGGGTTGTCGCCGGTCGCGCGCATCGCGGTGCCGAGGTCGGTGCGGAGAAACGCGTAGAGCGCGAGCGCGGCGAGGACGATCGTCGCCAGCACGAGGACCAGCACCGCGGCGTCGCGGGCCGCGACCTCCCAGCCGAGCACGTGCAGCGCGGTATCGCCGCCTTTGAGCGCGGTCAGGATCCGCTCGGCGTCGCTCGCGAACGTCGCCGCCGACAAGAGCGGCACGTTGCTCTTGCCCATGACGTGCAGGTTGATCGAGTAGAGCGCGGTCATCACGAGAATGCCGGAGAGCAGTCCGTTGATCTTGCACTTCGTGTGCAGGACGCCGGTCGTCGCGCCGGCGACCGCGCCGCCGCAGAAACCGGCGGCGCTTGCAACGAACGGATTCACGCCCTTCACCAGCAGGACGGCGGCGATCGCGGCGCCGAGCGTGATCGAGCCGTCGGTCGTGATGTCGGGGAAATCGAACACACGAAAGCTGATGAAGACGCCGAGCGCGAGCAGCGACAGGATGAGTCCGATCGTGAGCGCGCCGAGGAGGAGGGTCACGACCGTCCTCCCTCCCCCTCGATCTCGGTGATCGGTCCCAGCCAGCAGATGCCGCGCACGAGCTCACTCTCGCCCGCGCCCGTGACATCGCGGTCGTCGGTGAGGAGGTGGAGGACGCCGTGGACGGTCTCCGCCTCGAACAGCGTCGCGACGGTCGTCCGGAGGTCGAGGTCGTGCTTCTGCAGCGGCCGATATGAGAACGCTGCGGCGTGCAGGTGTCCCGCCGGCCACGGCGCGCGGCCGAGCGGCCGCACGAGCGGTGTCAGCGCAGGATGCGCGGCGCGCGTGACGACGCCGACGACGAGCGCGAGGCCGCGGATGTAGGCGCGCTCGGGCGTGAACGACAGCCAATCACGGACGCCGGGGTGCGCGAAGAGCGTGTCGACGCCGGCGGCGGAAGCGCCGTGGGCGGCGTCGAGCGCCGGCGACCGCCGCAGCGCCGCGCCGACGAGCCCTGCCGACTCGGCGACGACGACGAGCCCAGCCGTGTCGGTTCCGGCGATGTCGAGCGCCGCCTCCGCGAGCGTCGCGAGCGGCACGGCGCGCGTATCGCTGCGGTGCTCGAACCGGGCGACGTGCGCGAAGCGTCCCCCGCAGGTGACGGCGTAGAGCACCTCGACGGTCGGCACGAACGCGGCGCGCGCGACGAGATAGTCGGCGACGTTCGTGCCGTCGGTCGGGAGATAGGCCGCGGCGCCGCCCGCGGCGAGGAACTCGCCGAAGCGGCCCCGGCAATCGTCGTAGCCGCGCCCGAACGCGCCGACGCCGACGCCCATCGTGTCCTCCGGAAAGGCCACCCGCCGGCAGTGCTGCGCCGAGAACCCGCGGCGCTCGAGGAGGCCGGGGTCACCGATCGCCTGGCACCGCAACGTCGCGCCGGGCGTGTCGTCGACCACGTCGAGCACTGCCGCCTCGCGGTCGACGCGGCGCCTGATCGCGGCGCGCGGCGCCGCCGCGGGCGCGCGGAGCAGGAGGTCCTCGAGCCCGGCGAGCTCGAGAACGGTCTTCACCGGCTCCGACGGACGCACGACGGTGAACCAGCCCTGCATCGCGTGGAGCTGTTTGTAGAACCGCAGCAGCACGCGGATGCCAACCGAGCTCATGTACGAGACGGCCGCCATGTCGATGCGGATGCGGTCGGCGCCGCCGCGCACCGCTTCCTCGAGCGCGGTCGCGAGGTGGTCCGCCCAGTAGGCGTCGAGCCGGCCGTCGATCGCGAGCTCGAGCACGTCGTCGTCGCGGCGAGTCGTGATCTCCATCTATTTCTCGACGACCTCGTCGGCGCGCGCGACGAGCGACCGCGGAATCGTCATGCCGAGCGCGCCCGCGGCGGCCGGATTGACGAGGAGCCGCGTCTTTTGCAGCGGCTCGAACGGGATCGCCGCCGGCGGCTCGCCGCGTATCACGCGCGCCGCGATGAGCCCTGCCGCGTGCCCGCCGTCGTAGTAGTCGCGCGAGAGGACGACCGCGGCACCCTCGTGGATGTTGCTGCTCAGCACGCCGAAGAGCGGTACACGCGCGCGCCGCGCCGCTTGCGCGATCGCCGTGAACGACGCGGCGGTGAGACTGCCGCCGATCTGTGCGATCGCGTCGATGCCTTGCGTCGCGAGCGCGAGCGCGGCGTCCGCGACCTCGGTGCTCGTGTTCACCGCCACCACGCGCAGCTCCATACCCGAGTTTTGCGCCGCCTGCGTCAGCTGATCCTTGTTGAAGACCGAGTTCACCTCCGCCGGGACGAAGAGGGTGCCGATCCGGTGGGCGTTCGGCACACACTCGCGCAGCACGGCCAGCAGCGGGTCGTACGCGCCGACCGTCGGTACGCCGGTGACGTTCGGCAGGTGGTCCTCGTTGGTCCGTCCGGCGCCGGCCAGAAACGGGTTGGCGATCACCGAGAACACGATCGGCCGGCCACGGGCGCGCTGCAGCGTCGCCTGCAGCGCCGGCGTCGACAGCGGCATCAGGAGATCGGTGCCGTCGCTGAGCGCGGCGTCGACGAGCGTGTTGAGCGTCGGCATGTCGCCCTGGGCGTTGCGCACCGTGACGACGAAATCACGGTCGGCGACGAGGCCGGCGTCGACGAGACCGGCGCGGATCCCGTGCTCCGCGTCCTCGACCTCGGGGATGTTGATGTACTGCAGGACGTCGACGCGCCAGCGTTTCGCGAGCGGCGCGCTCGCGCCGGACGCTCGCGCCGATGTCGCCTGTGCGGCTGCCGCGCCCGGCGCGGCGCCGACGAGCTCCGCGCGCTGGCGCACCTCGTCCGGCAGCCGCCACGGATCGCGCAGGTCGGCGAGCGCCTGCTCGTTCACGACGAGCCGCTCCGGGACGACGTTCGTGACCGGCACCGTCGCCGGGTCGGTGCCATGGAGGATCTGCGCCGCCAGCGCGCCCGCAACACGGCCAACCTCGTGGTAGTTCGCGCCGAGGTCGAAGAGCGTGCCGCGCGGCGCGTTCCCCGGAATGCTGGTGAAGACTGGGATGTGCGCGCGCCGCGCCACGGCGACGATCGTGTCGATTGCCGCGAGGACCATGACGTCGCCCGGCACCCAGAGCGCGCGCGCCCCCCGGGAGACGAGTGAGCTCGCGGCCTCGCCGACCCCCGACGTGTTCTCGACCGTCGCCTCGAGGAGCTCGATGCCGAGCTCGTGGGCGGCGGGCCGCGCGACCTTCAGCTGCGCTTCCGAGTTCGACTCGGCGGGGTTCCACGCCACGCCGACCGTCGTGAGCTCGGGTGACATGCGGCGCGCGAGACGGAACGCCTCCGCGATCGGCTGCATCGTTCCGTAGCCGACGAGGTGACGTGGGTGCGCGAGCGGGTTCTCGCGGCTGATGCCGACGCCGGCGCCGAAGGGATCGGTCACCAATCCGAAGACGTGCACGACGCGGCCGTCGCGGTTGGCGTTCGCGACCGCTTGCATGCTGATCGTCGAAGCGGTGAGCACGACATCGTACTCGCCGCCGGTGAGCGCTTTGGCGATCGTGTTCGCCGTCGCGAGGTCGTTCTCGGCGTTGTACCGCCGGAGCGACATGGTCGTTCCGTCGACGAAGCCGCTCTCTGCGAGGCCGTCGAGCATCCCTGCGACGCCGTCGTCGAGCGCCGGCTGCGAGGCGTGCTGCAGGAGCGCGATCCGCGGCGGCTGCTTGCCGCCGCTCTGGCGTCGGTCGACGTCGGAGAGGAGCAGCACCGCCGAGGCGGCGGCGATCAGCGCCATGCCGAGCGAGAGACGCTTCAGGGTCGGCCACATCGCGGTTCCGTCTCGCGCAATCGGTCGGCGACGGCAAGCGCGCCGTGATCCGTGCGCAAATCGCGGGCAATGCACGCGGAATGCGCATCGGTGCAGGCCGGTGTCACGCGGACGTTTGACGTAGCTCACCGGTTTGGGCGATGACGCTCCACACTCGGTGGCACGTCCGTTGCTCGAGCCGGCGGCGGTCGCAAAGCGACCGCTCGAGGCGCGCGGCGCGCCAGCGCAGGAGGCGATGATCGTACCGACCCCTCTGAAGGCCGAAGCCTCGAGCCAGCCGGAGCATCCCCTGGCCGCGTATCTCTGCGCGCTGCATCGCAAGCACGCGGGGTGCGACGACGGCGACGTGGCGAGCTACATCCCGGAGCTCACGAACGCCGACCCGCGCTGGTTCGGGATCGCGGTCGCGACGATCGACGGCCACGTGTACGAGGTCGGCGAGACCCGGCAGCCGTTCACCATCCAATCGATCTCGAAGCCGTTCGTGTACGCGCTCGCCCTCCAGGATCA
>VBKW01000128.1 GCA_005879405.1 Deltaproteobacteria bacterium | reverse complement strand
GGCTCGTCGCGGCCTGCCCCGAGCCCGACATCCTCGTCACCAACAACGGCGGCCCGATGCCGGGCCGCTTCGAGGACTGGAACCGCGCCGCGTGGCTCGCCGCGCTCGAGCAGAACCTGCTCGCGCCCGTGCTCATGATCCGCGCCGTCGTCGGTGGCATGCGCGCGCGCCGCTTCGGCCGCATCGTCAACATCACGTCGGCGATGGTGAAGTCGCCGCACCCGCTCATGGGTCTCTCAACCGCGGCGCGCGCGGCGCTGACGGCCGCCTGCAAGGGCCTCTCGCGCGAGGTCGCGCGCGACAACGTCACGATCAACAATCTTCTGCCCGAGCGTATCGACACCGATCGTCAACGCTTCATGGCCGAGCTGCAGGCGGCGGCGCGCGGTGTGTCGGCGGAGGAGGCGTACCGCGAGATCGCGTCGTCGATCGCCGCCGGGCGGCTCGGGACGCCCGAGGAGTTCGCCGCCGCGTGCGTCTACCTCTGCAGCACGCAGGCGGCGTTCGTGTCAGGCCAGAACCTCCAGCTCGACGGCGGATCGTACGCCGGTCTGCTGTGACGCGCCGGTAATCGTCACCCCACGCCGAGGGCTCGCGCCGGGTGCGCACGGCGGAACGCGACGAGCGCGCCCGCCGATGCCGCCGCCGAGGCGACCGCCAGCGCTCCGAGCGTCGGCTCCAGCGTGAAGCGATCGACCAGCGCGCCGACCGCCGGCCCGCAGGCGACGAACGCGAGCCGGAAGCAGAGCGCGTTCAGCGACAACACGCTCGCGCGGTCCTCGTGTGGCGCGTCCGCTTGGATCACCGTCGCGAGGATCGGCGACTGCAAGCCGCGCGTGGTCATGAAGCAGAGGTACGCCGCGACCGCCCACGGCGTGTCGAGCACCGCGAGCAGCGCGTAGCCGGCGACGACGAGGACCGCGGACGTCGCGAGCGTCACGCGCACGCCGATCGCGTCGGCGACGCGCGCGCTCGCGAGCGACACGGTCGCGAGCCAGAGATGCGCCGCCGCCCAGATCGGGCCGAACCAGGCGACGGGGATGCCGCGGCGCTGCATCCACGGCTGGATCAGCCACACCATCGTGAAGGTCGAGAGGCCGAGCGTGACGCTCAGTTGGATCGCGCTCCGCAAGCGACGGTGACGGAGCGTCGTCCGGACGACGTGCCACATGCGGGCGAAGTGCGACGTGGCGACCGTCACGCGTGCACGCGGCGGCTGCCGCATCGTCGCGACGAGCGCGACCGTCGCGAGCGCGTTCGGCACCTGGAGCCAGAAGGGGAGGCGCGGGGTGAGCGCATAGAGCCATCCGCCGACGGCCGAGCTGCCGGCCTCACACGCTTGTCCCGCCGCGCGGGCGCGGCCTTCCCACCGGGTGTAGGCACCGACGTCGTTCGCGGCGGCGAGCGACGAGAAGAGGAGCGCCGAATCCGCGCCGGATACGAACGCGGTCGCGGCACCGAGCACGATCTCGCCGAGCGCGATTTCACCGAACGTCGTCGCGATCGCGTAGATCGTCCATCCGAGGGTCCACAGCGCGGCGCCGGCGAGGAGCGCCGTGCGATAGCCGACGCGGTCGGCGAGGTAGCCCGACGGGAACTCGAACACGACCGACGCCAGGCCGAAGATCGCTTGCAGCACCATGATCTGCGTGAGCGACAAGCCGATCTGATCGGTCCAGAAGAGAATGACGACCGGAATCGGGAAGAGGACGTACTGCAGCCCGCCGAAGGCGACGAGGAGCCGCGGCGTCCGGTAGCGCGGACCCCCTGTGATCACCTCGGCCGCGGAGCGGTCGCGCAAGTCGTCAGCTGCGCGAGAAATCGCGGGCCATCACCGTCTTGCGTCCGGCGGCGCGCGCCTGCGTGATGGCGCCGTCACAGAGGGCGCGGACGCGATCCGACAGCACCGCGATCACGTCGTCGGCCGTGTTCATGTCCGAGGTCGCCCGGATGTAGTGCTTCAGCTTCGAGACGACGATCAGGACGTCGCGTGGCGCCGCGCCGCCGCGCTGGGCGGCGGCGTCGGCGGCGCCCGTCGCGTTCCCGACGACGATGCGGCGCGGCTCGTGTGCCTCCTCGCGCGCCCACTCCGCCGCTGTCGGCGCGGTGGCCTCGTTCGCCCACGCGTCGCGGTGGCGCATCACCGGTACGTGCCCATCCCAGCAGTCGACGGAGCAGAACGCGAAGAGTGCCGCGCGCCGGTTGCAGGTCGAGACGCTGCACGCGTAGTACGCGGCGCCGAAGGCGATCGGCTTCTTACAGGTGCTGCACCGTTTCCAAGTCGTCTCGTCCGTCGTCATGGAGGCACGATGCCCGTGTCGGTCGCACGCTTCAAGGCGGCGTCGGACCATGCGCGCCGGCTGTTGACTGTGTGTTCAGGATATTCTAAACACATCGTATGGACGCTGCTCTTGGAATCTTCGTCGACGGTCTTGGGGCGGCTGCGGCAACCTCCGGCGTGCTGTCCGCGCTGCAGGGGCGCATCTTCGCGCTGCTCTACCTGCAGCAGACGCCGCTGGCGCTCGAGGAGATCGCGAGCGAGCTGCAGCAGAGCAAGAGCAATGTCTCGATCAACATTCGCGGCCTGATCGAGTGGCACCTGGTGCGGCGGATCTCGGTGCCGGGATCGCGCAAGGACCACTACGAGGCGGCGACGAACTTCTGGCGGGTGATGCAGGAGGTCATGGAGCGGCGTTTTCGCTGGACGGTGCGGCAAGTATTGGCGGCGATCACCGAGAGCGAGCGCGCGTCGGCGGAGGACGGGGGACGTGGACGGGGCGGGGCACAGCGCGCGGCGGCCGCGTTCGTCTCCGGCCGCCTCGGCGCGCTGCGATTCTTCTTCACCGCGGTCGACGCGGCGATCAGCGCCTTCACGCAGGGCAAGGCCGTCACCGCCGACACGCTGCAGAACGTGATTCCGCTCACCGCGTCGACGCCGCGCTCCCGCGGCTGACGCGAGAAAGGAGAACGATCATGGACGCGCACCCGGCAACGGCGGTCGCGCTGTTCTGGCTCCTGTTCGGAGCACTTCACATCGGTCTCACGACGCACCGGATTCGCGCGCCGCTCGTCGCTCGGCTCAGCGAGCAGGGCTTCATCGCGCTCTTCTCGGTGCTGGCTTCGGTGACGTTCGCGGTGGCAATTGCCTACTACGCGGCGCATCGCGGCGACGGCGCGCCGGGGCTCGCGCTCGGCGCCGTGCCGATCGCCCGTGGGGTGCTGATGGCGGTCGTCGTGCTCGGCGTCGTCCTCATGGTTGCCGGGCCGGCGACCTACGTCGGCTCGCCCTACGACGTGCTGGCGCATCGCGCTCGCCCGCCGCGCGGCATCGAGCGCGTCACGCGCCACCCGTTCTTCGTCGGCCTCGCGTTGTTCGCGCTGGCGCACGCGCTCCTCGCGACGCGGCTCGCGGGCACGGTGCTCTTCAGCGGCGTCGCGCTCGTCAGTATCGCCGGCGCCGCGCATCAGGACCGCAAGCTGCTGCGGCGACTCGGCGCCCCGTACGCCGACTATCTGGCGGCGACGTCGGCGGTGCCGTTCGCCGCGATCGTCGGCGGACGCCAACGGCTCGTGTGGTCGGAGCTGCCGGTCGCGCCGCTCGCCGCGAGTCTCGTCGTCGCAGCGGCGCTGCGCGCCGTCCACGCTTCACTGTTCGCGTACGACGGCGCGTACGTGATCGCGGGTGTCGTCGGCGGCGCCGGCATCATCACGTGGCGGAGCGCTCGCCGAACTCGTCGGACGCACCGTCGGGGCGCGCTCGCCGCGGCGGCAGCGGAATGAATGCGCTGGTGCGGGCGACGTACGCCGCATACGCCGGTCGCCGCTTGTGCATCCCCCGCTCGAGGAGGGGGATGCCCGAGACGCGGAGGAGGAGCGCGGTCACGATCACCGGCGAGACGATCGTCCACCACGCGCCGGTACCGTCGACGCAGACGAGGAACAGCCCCCACCACGCGACCACCTCGCCGAAGTAGTTGGGGTGGCGCGACCACGCCCAGAGACCGACGTCGAGCACGCGGTCCGCGTTCGCCGATGCGCCGCGGAAGCGTGTGAGCTGCGCGTCGGCGATCGTCTCGCACCCGAAGCCGAGCACGAAGAGCGCGACGCCTGCCCAGGCGAGCCAGCGGAGGCGCGTCGAGGAGTCGAGCAGCGCGAGCTGTAGCGGCGTCGAGATGAGCCACATGAGCACGCCCTGCAGCGCGAACACGGTGACGAGACTGCGGCGCGCGAACCCGGCGCCTGCTTTCCTGCGCATCGCTGCGTAGCGCCGGTCCTCGACGCCGGCGCGGCGCCAGCGCAGCAGCAGGTGCAGCGCCAACCGCAACGCCCACACCGAGACGAGCACGAGCAGCAGCGCAGCGCGCGGCGTCCAGCTCGCGGCTGCGATCGCCACGCTCCAGCAGATCAGCGCGAAGCCGACGCCCCAGTACACGTCGACGATGCTCACGTCGCCGAGCGCGAGCGAGAAGAGCCACATCGCCGACATGCCGGTGGCGACGATCGCGGCGGTCAGCGTGAAGACGGCGGAGAGCGACATGCGGCTCACCGGACGGAGCTCACGAGGCCGCGTGCCGCCCGGGGAGGATGCGCAGCACGGTGCTACCGCAGAAAGACCGGACCGAGGCCGCGCGCGACCAGCGCCTCGCTGATCCGCGTCTTCACCGCGATCGTGCGGATCGGCATCGGCGGCACGATCGCCTCGAGCGCGAGGTGGCGGCGGAGCTCGTCGCCCTCGAACTCGTTCACGAGGATGCGGCGGGCGCCGTCGATCACGCGTCCGTTCGCCGACGAGACGAAGACGTTCGTCATCGCGAGCCGCAAATCATCGTCGTCCTGCGGGCCGTGGCCGAGCAGCAGCCGGGTGCGGTTCACGACGCTGTCCATCGCGTAGGCGTCGATGATCATGTTGGCGAGGATCTCGAGGTGCTGCTGCTTGTCCTTCAGCGAGTCGAGGCTGCGCTCCATGAGGACGCGCGCGGTGTAGGCGATCACCCGCTTCGCGACCTCGGCGGCGCGGATCTCGCGCCGCAGCGGCCCGTCGGCGGCGGGTGGCCACGCGGCGCGGTCCGCGACCTCGCGCTCCACCTGTTGCAGGAAGTCGGGATACGGCAGCTTGCCGGTGCCGATCCGCTTCACGACCGTCGCCGGAATGATCAAACGGTTGATCTCGTTCGTGCCCTCGAAGATGCGGTTGATGCGTGAGTCGCGGTAGTGGCGCTCGACGGGGTAATCGGCCGTGAAGCCGTAGCCGCCGAGGATCTGCAGCGACTCGTCGGCGACGAAGTCGAGCGTCTCGGTGCCGAAGACCTTCAGGATCGAGGCCTCGATCGTGTACTCCTCGACCGCTTCCGTGACGAGATGTTGCGCCGCGTCGGGCGCGTCGTGGTCGACCGCCGCCGCCGCGTCGTCCATCAACCCGGCGGTGCGGTAGCTCATGCTGTCGGCGACGTAGATGCGCGTCGCCATGTCGGCGAGCTTCCGCTGGATCATGCCGAAGCTCGCGATCGCGCGCCCGTGCTGATGGCGGTCGCGCGCGTAGCCGAGCGCGATGCGGAGGCAATCCTTCGCGGCGCCGACGGCGCCGGCGCCGAGCTTGAACCGGCCGATGTTCAGAATGTTGAACGCGATCTTGTGGCCGCGCCCGATCTCGCCCAAGACGCGGTCGACCGGGACCGGCGCGTCCTCGAGGATCACTTGCCGCGTCGACGAGCCGCGGATCCCGAGCTTGTGCTCCTCGGGTCCGAGGCTGAGTCCCGGCGTCGCGCGCTCGACGATGAAGGCGGTGAACGTCTCGCCGTCGACCTTGGCGAAGACGGTGAAGACGTCGGCGAACCCGGCGTTGGTGATGAACTGCTTCGTGCCGGTGAGCTTGTACGTGCGGCCGTCGGGATCGAGGACGGCGCGCGTCCGCGCCGCGAGCGCGTCGCTTCCCGCCTGCGGCTCGGTGAGCGCGTACGCCGCGAGCCACTCGCCGGTCGCGAGCTTCGGGAGATAGCGCTGCTTCTGCTCCTCGGTGCCGTAGTAGACGATCGGCAGCGTACCGATGCCGGTGTGCGCACCCCACGAGACGCTGAAGGATGCGCAGAGCGCGCCGCGCTCGGAGACGAGCATCGACGTCGTCTTGCGGAGGCCGAGCCCGCCGTACGCCTCCGGGATGTCGATCATGAGGAGGCCGAGCTCGCCGGCGCGCTTGAGGAGCGCCGGCATGAGGCCCTCCTTCTTCGACTCGATCTCCTCGAGCCGCGTCAGCACCTCGTCGCGGACGAAGTCCTCCGCGGTCTTCGCGTAGAGAATGTCGTCCTCGCTGAAGTCCGCGCCGCTGAACTGCGGCGCCGAGCCGAGCGGGGCGACGAGCCAGCTGCCACCTGCGGGAGCGCTCATGGGCGGCCTTATCTCCTCCGGCGCCGTCGAGCGCAACTCCGGACTATTGCGCCATGAGCTTCGCGGCGCGCTTCGCCATCTCGTCGGGCGAGACGTCCTCCACGTGCGTCGCTACGCTCCAGCGGTGGCCGAACGGGTCCTCAAATTGGCCGGTGCGGTCGCCGTAGAACTGATCGGCCACCGGCCGCACGCTCTTGGCGCCGGCGCGGAGCGCGCGTGCGAACACGTCGTCCACCTTCTCGACGTACAGGCTGAGCGTGACCGGCGTGCCGCCGATCTTCTTCGGGCCGACGAACTGCATCTCGGGATGCTCGTCGGCGAGCATGATGACGGCGTCGCCGACCAGCAGCTCGGCGTGGCCGATCCGGCCACCGGGTGCCGGGATGCGCATGCGCTCTTTGGCGCCGAACACCGAGGTGTAGAACTCGATCGCCTTCGCTGCGCCGTCGACGCAGAGATAGGGCGAGAGCCGCGGATAGCCGTCGGGAACGGGTTTCACGGTCGCCATGGGTATCCTCCTCGAGCTGACGATCTCGGTCGACGCTACTCTCGGCGCGTACGCCTCACAACGTGGCGCGTGCGCGAAGCTGCCACTCTCCGGCCACGGTTGCGCTCGCGCGGCGACCGGCGCATGTCGGTGCCGATGGACTCGATCTACTGGGTTGTTTCGCGGCACTGCAACCAGCGGACGCCTCGACCTCGATCGCGCTCCTCCTGCGCACGAGAAACGTCCGGCGGCCGACGCCGTGCCGACGCGCATCGCGACGCGTCCGTTTGCCGCGGATGCGACGCCGCCGCGGCGTGAGAATCCCGGCTGAGGTCCCGCGGGCGCGTCCTCGCCCGCTGCCCGGCGACACCGACGCGCGGCCCGCGCGGGGCGAGACTTGCGTTAATGTAACCGATCGGTTACGCATCCGGGTATGCGGCGACGCGCAATCACGACGACGCGGCTGGATCGCACGCTCGCGGCGCTCGCCGATCCTACACGACGGCGGCTGCTCGATCGGGTCGGCCGCAAGGCGGTACGCGCAAGCGACGTCGGCGCCGGGCTGCCCATGACGCGTCCTGCGGTGTCGAAGCATCTGCGAATCTTGCGTGAGGCCGGGCTGATCGAGCCGGTGCCGCAGGGCCGCGAGGTGCTGTACCGCCTTGCCCCGCACGACGCGGCGCTCGCCGAGGTACGGCGCTACGTCGCGCGCCTCAGCGGCACGTGGGACCGGGCGCTCGCGGCGTTCAAGGCGTTCGCGGAACAGGAGGAAGACGCATGACGATCAGGAAGTCGATCTTCGTGAAGCGGCCGGTCGAGCGAACGTTCCGCCTCTTCACCGAGCATATCGGCAGCTGGTGGCCGCTCAAGGAAGGCTTCTCGTTCGACAAGGAGCGCGCGGCCGAGATCGTGCTGGAGGGGCGCGAAGGGGGGCGCTTCTTCGAGCGGTTCACCGACGGCGAAGAGTTCGTGATCGGCACGGTGACCACGTACGCACCGCCGGAGTGCGTCGTCTTCACCTGGGCGCCGCCGCAATGGGACGCGGCGACGGAGGTCGAGGTGCGCTTCTCGCCCGAGCAGGACGGGACGCGCGTCGAGCTCGAGCATCGCGGATGGGAGCAGGCCGGCGCGCGGGCACGCGACATGCGCGATCGGTTCAACGGCGGCTGGGAGCGCATCGTCGCCGTCTTTGCCGCACACACCGAGCCCTCGCCGAACGAGGACAAGCAATCGTGAAAGGAGAAGGAGCATGATGACGCTGCACGTATTTCCACCGTCGCCGCGGGCGACGAAGGTCTTGGCGCTCGCGCGGCACCTCGAGCTCGAGCCCGAGATCCGCATCGTCGATCTGTTCAACGGCGGGCAGAGCACGACGGAGTTCGCGGCGCTGAACCCGAACAAGCGCATGCCGGTCCTCGAGGACGACGGCTTCGTTCTCTGGGAGTCGAACGCGA
>VBKW01000131.1 GCA_005879405.1 Deltaproteobacteria bacterium | reverse complement strand
GGCGTCGTCAGCGGCGACACGGCCGCCTACGCGCTCGATCGCGTGCTGCGCATCTACGCGCAGCTCGAGCTCGGCCTCCGCGAGCTCGGGGCGCACGCCGTGCCGAGCGCGCGCGGTCGTGCGCTCCTCGACGGATTGCGCGTCGAGCTGGATGCGATCCGCGACACGACCGTGGCCGCGGGTCTGCCGGACGACGCGCCCGCATTGGTGTGCGGTGCGGACGGCGTGATCTGTCCGCAGCGCGGCGCGACGACGGTGCGTGACGCCGTCCGCGCGCATGCCGAGCGAGCCCGCGCGTGGCGGGAGGAGGGCACTGCGCCGGCGCGCGTGGCGTCAGACATCGGCCGGCGCGACGCGCCCTGAGTCGGCCGGCGCTTCCGTCGTATCGATCCTGCCGCGGGCGGCGAGCAGCGGCCGTGCCCAGCGTCGCAGCCGCTCCTCGTGCCAGATGAGACCAGTCCGTCGTGCGAGTCCGCGCGCGATCGCGAGCCAAGACCGATTCGAGACGCTGCGAGGACGCGTCGGCGTCCGCGGCATTCGCAGGCGGCGCGGCGGCGCGGGCCGATCGATTGCCGCGAGCGCTTCCTGCAGCGCGACCGCGACGCGCGCGTGCGACGGCATCCGCCGCGGACCGCCGCCGTCCTGAAACGACAGCAGCTGCGGATTGGTGTTGATCTCCCAGATCTGGAGTGCGCCGTCGCGGACACCGTAATCGATCCGTCCCCATTCGAGACCGGCGAGGTCGAAGATCGCGCGCAGCTCGTGCTCGTGGGGATTCGTCTCCACGTACGTCCGCTCCTCCGCGACGAGCGCGTCGGTGACGAGATCGGGGACCTTCAGCATCCAGCGGCGACTGAAGAAGACGTGCCGCGGCACCACGCGGTCTCCGACGATGAACGCCGAGAACTTGCGATAGATGCCGGCGCCGTCGGCGGTGTCGCAGAACTCGGTCACGAGCAGCTCGTCGGCGGCGAGGCCGTCGCGGACGAGGCCGTCGATCGCTGCCGCCAGCGCGGGTGGGTCGTGCAGGAGGCTCGTACGGCTACCGCCATGGTCGTTTTCGCAGCGGACGAAGACCGGGAAGCGGGCGGCGCCCGCATCGTCGACGCGATACGCCGCAAACTGGTTGCTGCCGCGGGCGCGCAGGGCCCGCAGCAAATCGTAGCGTCGAAGCGACCGCCGCGGATCGTTCAGCGTGTGCATGCCGTGCGCGCGGAGCGCCTCGTGCACGGCACCCGCCGCGCTGGCCTCCGCCGGCGCGAGCCGCTCCAGGTCGGCGAACACGTACGTCGCCGCCCGCAGCGAGCGCGCGGCGAGGACGTCGTCGTACGTCAGCGGGACGATGCGATCGGCGAGCGGACGCCCCCACGAGTCGAGGTACATCCGCATCGTGAACCGGTGCCCGCGCGTCGTGAGGTAGACGATCATCGTCGGCGGCGCGTGGACGAGCGTATCGCCGCGCGGTCCACGCGCCCGTCAGCTCGTCGGCGTCAGCTGCCGGGTGCTGAGATTCAGGACGTAGTTCGCCGTCGTATTGTCGTCGAACGTGGCGACGACGTTCGCCGTGGCGCCGCCCGAATTCACGGTCATCGCCAGCGACGCGATGTCGAAGACGTCGTCGTCATCCGTTATCGTCGCCGAGCCCGAGACGAGGTGGTGGTTCGCGTCGATCGTGATCGCGTTCATCGTCACCGTGAAGTCCCCGTCGTCGGTGGACATGGTCACTGTCCCGTTCAAGACGAAGCCGCCGCTCTGCTGCACGGTGCCGTTCAGCGTGCCGACGAAGTCCACGCTGATGTCGTGGGCGACGTCCGTCGCGGTGACGTCGAAGTCGATCGTGCCGGCGGTGAAGTTGATCGTGATCGTGCCGTCGAACGTGAACGAGCCGAGCTGCGGTGCCGAAACGCCGCACGCAGCGAGTGTGATGGTCCGGACGAGGAGCCCCTCGTCGTCGGTGCGCGTCCCGCCGCCCGGACAGTTGTCGACCGTTTCCGCCTCTGCGGATGTCGTCGATTGGGTCGACAGCGCGCTCGAGCTCACGCCGGTCGCGAGCGGCGCGCCCAGGATGAGAAAGGGCACGACGGCGGAGGCGACTGATTGCGCGCCAGCGCTCACGGACCCCGACGGCGTCGGGGTGCTGGTCGGATTGCCGCCGGTGCCGGCGCTCGTCGGCGTCGCGGCGGCCGTGGGCGTCGCGGCGGACGTGAGCGGCGTACCGAAAGGCGGAGTCGGCACGAACGTCGCAGTCCGTCCTCCGGCCGTCACGGTGCGCGCCGGCGTCGGGCCTTCCGCGCTCGCGGTGGGACCGTTCCCGAGGAAGATGGTCGTGTCGTTCGAGTCGCCGCATCCGGCGGCGACGACGAGCGCGGCAAGCACCTCGCATCACACCGACCTCCTTGTCGCGCGCGACGACGTCGTCGCACGCGATGCGTTACCAAACGGCTTCGGAAACGGTCAAGCGCCGTCGCCGCGCGACGGCGTGCGCAGCGTCGAGTGCGATTCGACGTGCGGAATGACACGAGGACCCGGCGAGGCCCCGTCAGCCGATCGACGCGAGTGCGAAATCCGTCTGCGATGACGCGCCACCGACGCCGCGGGTGCAGCGCCCGTGCGTGCAGTTACGTGGCGGTCTCGTGCGGCGGTGGGTGGACCGCACATTGCACGCTCGGCGCGTCACCGGAGGATGCGCAACGATGAGGATCGCATGGATGTTCGCAGTGCTCGTGAGCGTGCTCGCGTCGGCGGCACCGACGGTTGCCGGCGAGCGGTTCCTCGCGCAGCCGCAGCTCGCGACGGACTGCCAATCGGCGCTCATCTCCGCGACGACGCCGTTCGCGCAGAAGAAGCTGAAGCAGCTCGACAAGTGCGCCATGGCGGCGTTCAAGTGCATCGAGACCGTCGCGCCGAACGACGAGGCGGACGTGGACCCGATCGACGCCTGCCTGGAGAAGGCGTCGGGCCTGTGCGCGAAGACGGTCGACGTGATCACGGCCGAGGAGAAGAAGCTCACCGACGCCATCGTCAAGGCGTGCGCGCCGCTCGCACCGGAGGAGTTGCTGCGCGCCGACGGCGTCGGCTTCGAGGTGATCGCACCCGATTGCCTCGACCTCGGGGTGACGGTCGAGGACACGGCCACGGCTGCCGCGTGCATCGTGCGGCAGCACGAGTGCGCGGTCGAGCAGATGTATCTCGCCGAGCACCCGCGCGCCGGCGAGCTCTTCGGCCTCGTCGACGCCGATCTCGGGCCCGACTCGTGTCTCGACGATCTCGGCGGCCCCGGGTCCGGCGTCGAGGACCTGAAGCTCGGCCGCCGGCTCGCGCAGTGTGAGCAAGGGGTGACGAAGACGGGAGGCGGGTTCGTCGCGACCAAGCTCAAGAGCATCGGCCGCTGCCTCGGGGCCGTGTTCGATTGCGTGCAGCTGGCGCCGCACGACGACGCCTGCATCGCGAAGGCGAAGAGCATGTGCGACAAAGCATTCTCCACCGTCGAAGCGAGCGCGCTCAAGGTGGAGCCGGCGGTCACCAAGGGCTGCGGCGCGATCGCGTTCGACCAGCTCCTCGCCGACACCGGCCTCGACTATCAGGCGCTGATCGACGAGGAGACGTGCATCCCGCTTGGCGTCAGCGACCTCGCGACGGTGCCTCACTACGCGACGTGTCTCTATCGCGAGCACGAGTGCGCCGGCGACGACATCCTGCGCTTCACGGTGCCGCGTGCCGCCGAGCTGCTCGGCCTCGTCGGGCGCACATTGCCCGGCAGCTTCTTCTGTATTCCGCCGGAGGACTTCTAGCGCCGGACGGATCGACGGAGCGGGGCGTCACGCGTGACGGCCGGCTCCGACCCGCGTGCTCAGGTGGTGGGCGGCGAGGACAGGAGTCCTCGCCGCCCATTTGAAACGAAGACCGATCTGTAGCTCAGCCACCCCGTCGCTGTGTTGGCGGCGGAGGTGGAAGCGGAACAGCACGAGGAGGCGGCGGAGGTGGAGGCGGTGGAGGCGGCGGCGGCGCCTCGACGACCTGCTCCGGCGGCTCGAACACGTGCGTGTACGCGAGGCCGCCCGAGACCATCTTCCGCTGCGAGCCGTCGCGGAACTCGGGGCGCATGTACGCGACGTCGTAGCGGCCGAAGAACCCGATCTTGTTGTCGGCGCCGACGTCGAAATTGATGCCGCTCTGGATGTTGTATCCCGGACCTTTGTCTTTGAGCGCGCCGCTCAAATCCCAGTAGTACCCGCCCTGTCCGGCGACGAAGAACTCGACGGGGCCACCGCCGAACGAGAACTTCGGTCCGCCGGCCGCGGTCAAGACCGAGTTGATGTCGTCCTCGTGGGGCTTGTCGCGGCAGCAGCCTTCCTCGGTGCCGAGAAAGAAGCCCTGCGGCTGCGCAAGCAACGACAGCGAGAGGTTCGGGTTCAGGTCGAATCGGTATCCCAGCGAGACGCCCGTCGTCCCCCCGACTCCCTCGATGGTGTGGCTGTACTTCTTCAGAGGCACGGCAGCGCCGACGTTCGCTCCGAGTTCCGGACCGTCGGCGTGTGCCGGTACCGCGCTCAGCACGCACAAGGCGACGCTGATGGCGGAGAGTCCCAACAACGCTGCTCTACGCATGTCTTCCTCCTTCGTCCATTCCTGGCAGTGCGACCCGCGCCACAATAGCGATTGGCCGATTTACGCGAGCGCAAGTTAGTAAATGCCAGCCGCATAGTAAAATCCTGGCCGTACAGGATCCGGACCGTCGAGGAGGGACTTCAGGCGAAAAGGCCGGTTACGGTGAGAATGGCAGCGATCCCCGCTTCGCGGGAGCCGGCAGAGCGGGATGCAGACCGAGCTCGGCCCGTTGAACGATCGGAGCGGCCGCTCGGGCGCGTTCGGGTCCGCTGATCAGTCGAACGGTGTCCGCTGCCCGACGCCGACGCGGTGACGTGCGCCGACGCGGTCGGCGAGCGTGACGCCGTCCGCATCGATCGCGACGACGAGACGACCGCCGATCCACTCGCCCGGCGCGACGGTCACACTATCGTTGTCGCTGCGGAACGTCGCCCGTGCCATCGCACCGATCGCGAGGACACTCTCGAGCCGCGCCGTCGGCGATTCCACGGTCGCGGCCGGCGCGGCGACCGTCGTTGCGTGCGACGGCTGCGACTGCGCGTGGCCCGAGCGCGGAACGATCGCGTCGAGTCGCGGCGCCGTGACTGGTGCGGGCGGCGCGATCGCGGGCGCGACCGTGAGCGCCGCCGCCGTCGTGCCAGCGCGCACCGTATCTCCGTGGAGCAGCCACCGCGCGGGCTCTCGCAATCCGAAGGCGGCGCAGAATCCGAGCGCTACGATCGCGACTTCCACGGCATGCCGTGATGCCGCGCTCGACCGCTGCGTACGCGCCCCGAGGCTCACGCGAAAGCTCGCCTCCGCATGCCACCGCGGCGCGGACGCGCGCGCGTGCTCGGCGGTCCACGGGCGCGGATCCGACGACGCGACGGTCGGCTCGACGTGGCCGGCGCCCGCAGGCGCGCTGTTCGGATAGAGGAGCGGACGCAGCGCCGGGCGCGGTCCCGACGTGTGCGCCGTCTCGTCGCGCGCGCCGCCGCCGACGCGAACGAGCGCGTTCGTCGGAGACGAGGGCCGATAACGCACCCCGCGCTCCTCGGCGAACGCCAGGATGGTCTTGAACGCCAGGCGGCTCGGCGTCGCCCGTCCCCGCTCCCAGCCGGAGATCGTCGACGCCGACCACCCCGCCGCGCGCGCAAACTCCGCCTGGCTCATCTCCAATGCGAGCCGCAGCGCCCGAATGACCTGTCCCGGCTGCTCCGGCCGCGCATCCATCGACCCCGCAGCGGAGCAACGCACATGCCACCCCGCAACGTCGTGCCGTCGGGCTGTGAATCCGCCACCGGCCCCGCGGACGGGCGCGCCGCGCCGCCCACCCCGAGCCACGGACCTGACACCCTGCCCGAGGAATGAACGGCGCGCGCGCCACCAACGCCACCGCTACGGCGAGACGGAGATCAGCGGCTCGCGTCGCCCTGGTTCGATCGCCCGCGATGGGTCATCCGCTGGACGGTGCCCGTCACGCGCCCCGTCATGGTCGCGCCGACCTTGCTCGCGGTCTCCTGCGCGAGTTGCTGATGTTCCTTCACCGTCGTCAAGGTCTTCTCGATCCACGACTTCAGCTCGGGATCTCGCGTCTTCGCCAACTGCTTCTGGAACGCCGAGACGTCGTGATTGTGGTCGCTCGTCATCTCCCGCATGTACGCGCGATCGAAGTCATGACCGGAGAGCTTCGCGAGCTTGTCCTTCGTCGCCTTGTGCTTCGGATCGAGCGTCTTCGGAATCGTCACGCCCTCCTTGCTGGCGATCGGCTTCAGCTCGTCGTTCGCCTTGCTGTGGTCCTCGACCATGCGCTGCGCGAACTGCTTCACGTCGGGGCTCTCGGCACGCTCGACGCCGAGACGGCCGAGCTCGACCTCCGCCATCCCGCCCTGCGCCGCTTCCTTGATGAACGCGGCATCGGTCTGCGTCTTGCCGGTGATCGCCTCTTTGGCGCCGCGCAACGGATTCGCCGCCGACGTCGTGGCGGGAGCCGCGACGAACGCGACTGCTGCGACTGCCAGCGCTGCTACCATGTGTCGCTTCATGTTCTCCCTCCTTCGAGGCGCGCCCGCCTCCGTGCGGGATGACGAACGCCTCTCGCATACGTGGGGTGCAACGCGCGTGCCCGCAGGCGACGCTCGCAACCAGGCGGATCGGCGACATCTGCGGCCACTGCGGCGCGGCGCGTTCGCGCCCCGCCATGTAAAAAAGGCGTACGCGCGAAATTGCCGCTTACAGATGCGGGCGAGCGCTGCAGCGGCTACCGGCTCGAGAAGCCGGGCGCGCAGCGTCTACCGGCTCGAGAAGCCGCGCGGTGAGCGCGGCCGGCGGTCAGGGCTCGACCTGAACGCCGCGCCAGAAGGCGACGTGGTTCTTGATCTGCGCCGCCGCCTCTTTCGGATCCGGGTAGTACCAGGCCGCGTCCTTGTTCGTCTCGCCGTTCACCACGACGTCGAGGTAACTCGCCGTGCCTTTCCACGGGCAGGTGGTGTGGGTCGCGCTGTCGCGAAGATACTGGCGCACGACCGCGTCCGGCGGAAAGTAACAGTTCCCCTCGATGATCTCGCAGCGATCGCTCTCCGCGAGTACGGCACCGTTCCAGATCGCTTTCGGCATGGCACATCCTCCGCGAGCGTGATGCTACGCCCGCCCATCACGTGACGGAAGCCTGGGCACGTGGGTTCGTATGAACGCGGACGCCGCGAGCGAGCGCAGCGTCCGCAATGGCGGGTTTCACACGTTCGAGACGTTGGCGACGCCGGGCTTCATGCGATAGCGTCGCCACCGCTCGGGAGGCGACGCGATGAATTTCGATTACAGCGACAAGGTGAAAGCGCTGCAACGGCGCGTGCAGGGCTTCATCGACGAGCACGTGTACCCGAACGAGGCGACGTTCGTGCGGCAGGTCGCCGAGGGCGATCGCTGGCAGCCGACGCGCATCGTCGAGGAGCTGAAGGCGAAAGCGCGCGCGCAGGATCTCTGGAACCTCTTTCTTCCCGAGAGCGAGTACG
>VBKW01000130.1 GCA_005879405.1 Deltaproteobacteria bacterium | reverse complement strand
TCGCCCGGCCGTTTGTGGGCGGCGAAGTAGCTCCACGCGCCGTACGTGAGGCTGCGCTTCACCCGCAGCTCGTCGATGAGGCGCGAGCCGAACCCACCGCCGAGGACCGTCGACGTGACCGCCGCCGGAATGTAGGCCGGGTCGGTGCGCGCGATCGCGATGTTGCCGACGCGAATGTGCGCTTGCGTGGCATCGGGCTTGTCGACGAGCAGTAGCTTCCGCCCGCGGACGCGCGCCGGCGCCGGCAGCGCCGTGTCGGGCGCGGCGCTCGCGTGCCAGCCGCCGAACGCGCGCTCGGCGCGCGCGAGCAGATCGTCGGCCGTCGTATCACCGATCATCACCAGGACGGCGCCGCGCGGACCGTAGTGACGGTCGTAGAAGGCGCGCGCATCGGCCGCACTCAAGCGCTTCACGCTCGCCTCCGTCCCCTCCGTCGGGTGACCGTACGGATGGCGTCCGTAGACGAACGCCTGGAAGCAGCGGTCGGCGATCGCGCTCGGGCTCTCGCGCGCAGCGACGATGCCGGCGAGCGCCAGGCCCTGCGTCCGACGAAACTCGTCGGGTCGGAATGCAGGATGCAGCGCGACGTCGCTGAAGAGGTCGAACCCTTGGTCGATGTCCTTGCGCAGGAACTCGGCGGAGACGGTGGAGAAGTCGTAGCCGGCGTCGCCGCCGACGCTGCCGCCGAGAAACTCGA
Organism: Deltaproteobacteria bacterium; assembly: GCA_005879405.1. Taxonomy (GTDB): domain Bacteria; phylum Desulfobacterota; class Binatia; order UTPRO1; family UTPRO1; genus DP-19. The sequence goes on along the minus strand of VBKW01000130.1, from coordinate 10,370 downwards.
TCTCGCGCGCCAGCTCCTCGGCGCTGCGGCGGGTCGTACCCTGGCGAATGAGATCCGCGGTCAGCTCGGCGAGACCTTCTTTTCCGGGCGGATCTTCGGCGGCGCCGCCTTGCATGAGCAGATGAAACACGACGAGCGGCAGCTCGTGGTACTCGACCGCGAGCACGGTGAGCCCGTTCGGCAGCACGCGCTCGGTGACGGGCGGGACGTGGAACTCGGCGGCCGGCGCTCCCGCGGGCGGCGGAGTCGAGAGGTCGCGCGCGCCGGGACGGTGGAGGAAGCCGCCGCGGCAGCCGCCGACGAGCATCGCGATGGCCACGAAGGCCGCGAGCGAAGCGCCGCGTCGCGAGCGCCCCAGGCTCACGATTCCCGCCGCACGGTCGATGGACGGCACCGCGCTCATGATCGCCCTCCCTCGCCACCGTCGACGGCGCCCTTGAACCAGCGATGCAGCGCGCCCGGCGGTCCGCCCTCACCGGGCGGCGCGCCGCTCGGGCCGCCGCGCATCCGCGCCGGCGCTTTGCCGCCGGGAATCAGCTCGACGGTCGTCTGGGACTGCTCGTCGAGGTACGTCTGCGCCGCGCGTTGCACGTCGGCGGCAGTGACGGCCTCCCAGCGATCGACCTCGCGAAACATCTGCGCGTAGTCGCCGTAGACCGTCTCGTAGAAGCCGAGCTGATTCGCCTTGCCGGAGACGGTCTTCAAGCCGCGCACGTAGCCCGCTTGCAGCAGGTTCTTCGCCTTCCGCAGCTCGCGCGCGTCGGGAGGCTGCGTCCGCACTTTCGCGAGCTCGCGGAGGATCGCCGCTTTGACGGCGTCGAGCGACTTGCCCGGACGCGCCTGCGCGTACACCCAGAAGAGCTCGGGCTGAATCGCCGACTCGAAGCTGACGTCGACGCTGGTCGCGAGCTCGGGACCGCGGACGAGCGCGCGATAGAGCCGCGAGCTCTCGCCTTGCGAGAGGATGTACTGCAGGACGTCGAGCGCCGGCCTATCCGCGTGCATGGCATTCACAGAGTGGTACGCGATCGCGAGCGCCGGCAGCTCGGCCGCCTGGCGGAAGCGGATCAGCTTCGGGCCGCTCTGCGGCGGCTCGTCGTCGATGATTTTCGCCGGCGGCTCCTGCGCCGGAATGTCGCCGAAATAGCGGGTGGCGAGCGCGAACCCGTCCGCCGGCGACACGGCGCCGGAGAGCACGAGCGTCGCGTTGTTCGGCGCGTAGTACGTCCGGAAGTACTCCTTCGCGTCGGCGAGCGTGATCTCGTCGAGGTCGGCCATGAACCCGATCGGGTTCCACCGATACGTGCTCGCGACGTAGGCGGCGAGGTACAGCTCCTCGTAGAGCTTGCCGCCGGGATCGTTGTCGACCCGCAGCCGGCGCTCCTCCTTCACGATGCCGCGCTCCTGCTCGAGGTTCTTCGGCGTGATCGCGAGCGCGCGCATGCGGTCGGCTTCGATCCACAGCACGCGCTCGAGCGCCGGCACGGGGAACGTCTCCATGAACGCGGTGAAGTCGCGCATCGTGTAGCCGTTCGTCGAGCCGCCGTTCGACTCGATGATCTCGTCGAACTTGCCTTCGGTGTGGACGCCGCCGTTGAACATCATGTGCTCGAAGAGATGCGCGATCCCCGTGCGTCCGGGACGCTCGTTGCGGGATCCGGAGCGGTAGAAGACGTACGCGCTGACGACCGGCGCCGAGCGGTCCTCGTGCACGAGCACGGTGAGACCGTTCGCGAGCTTGGTGCGCGACACGGCGAGCTGCACGCCGCTCGCCGGCTGCTCCGGCGCTCGCGCGGCTTGGTCGCGCGTGTTCGGCGGGCGCTCGCGCGGCGGCGGCTCGCCTTTCGGCGACGTCGGACCGCCGGCGGGCAGCGCCGGCTCGGCCGGCGGTGACTGCTCCTCGTCCCCGGAGCGCGGCTGCTCCGCGGCATCCGTCGCGCTGGCGACCGACAGCACCGCGACCAGCACCCCCACCAGCATCGTTCGCAGCATCCGCCCTCCTTCCACGCGCAAGGGCGTGATCTTGCCTGCTGTCGCCTTGCAATCCAACCCCACCACCGCCATTTCTCGGGTGATGGCGGAGCACGCGGCGAGCGTTCCCGCGGACGTGCAGCGCGAGGTCGAGCGCCTGCGCCGCGAGATCGTCCATCACAACCAGCGCTACTACGAGCTCGACGCGCCGGAGATCTCGGACGCCGAGTACGACGCGCTCTTCCGCCGCCTGCAGGAGCTCGAGGCGGCGCATCCGGCGGTCCGCAGTCCGGATTCGCCGACGGAGCGCGTCGGCGCGCCGCCGGCCGAGCGCTTCGCGACGGTGCGGCACACGCAGCCGATGCTGTCGCTCGCGAACGCGATGAGCGAGGAGGAGGTCGTCGAGTTCGACAAGCGGGTAAAGCGCGCGCTGCGGACGGAGGAGCCGGTCGCGTACGTCGCCGAGCCGAAGCTCGACGGTGTCGCGGTCGAGCTCGTCTACGAGGGCGGCCGTCTGGTGGTCGGCTCGACGCGCGGTGACGGCACGACCGGCGAGGACGTGACCGCGAACCTGCGGACGATCCGCAGCGTCCCGCTCACGCTGCGCGCGCGCCGTGGCGCGCCGCCGATCCCGCAGCGGCTCGAGGTCCGCGCCGAGGTGCTGCTCTCGAAAGCCGGGTTCCGGCGTCTCAACGCCGACCGCGCCGAGCGCGGCGAGCCGCTCTTCGCGAACCCGCGCAACGCCGCCGCGGGATCGCTCCGCCAGCTCGACTCGCGGATCACGGCGGGGCGCCCGCTCGAGGTGTTCTGTCACGGCGCCGGCGCGATCACCGGCATCGCCGCGAACGGCGGGCGCGGCAACGCCGCCGCTGGCGCCACGCGCAGCCGCCCGGCGACCAGCGTGCGCGCCTCCAGTGATTCGGCGAGCGCGCTCTTCGCGACGCAGTGGGAGTTTCTCGAGACGCTCCGCGCGTGGGGACTCCCGGTCAGCGACGAGAACCGCCGCTGCGCCGACGTCGCGACCGCGTTGACGCGCTATCAGGAGCTCGCGGCGCGCCGTGAGGAGCTGGCGCACGAGATCGACGGCGTCGTCTTGAAGGTCGACGATCTCGCGCTCCAGGAGCGACTCGGCCAAGTCTCGCGTTCGCCGCGCTGGGCGATCGCCTACAAGTTCAAGGCGCAGCAAGCGGAGACGAAGGTCCTCGACATCGTGCCGTCGGTCGGCCGCCTCGGCACCGTCACACCGATCGCCGTCCTGGAGCCGGTCGCGGTCGGCGGCGTCACCGTCCGCAACGCCTCGCTCCACAACATGGACGAGATCGAGCGCAAGGACGTGCGCGTCGGCGACACGATCCTTCTCGAGCGCGCCGGCGACGTGATTCCGTACGTCGTGCGCGTGCTCACCGAAAAACGGAAAGGCCGCCCGCGGAAATTCAAGATGCCGACCGTCTGTCCCGTTTCCGGGTGCGGCGGCGCCGTCGTCCGCGAGGAGGGCGAGGCGGCGTATCGCTGCATCAACGCCGCGTGCCCGGCGCAGCTCAAGTCGCGCATCCGTCATTTCGCGTCGCGCAACGCCCTCGACATCGACGGCCTCGGCGAGAAGCTCGTCGACCAGCTCGTCGAGCGCGGCCTGGTCCACGACTTCGCCGACCTCTACGGGCTCGACGCCGCGACGCTCGCCGACCTCGAGCGCATGGCCGAGAAGTCGGCCGCGAACATCGTCCACGGCATCGAGCGCAGCAAGAATCCCGCGCTCTACCGCTTTCTCTACGCGCTCGGCATCCGCCACGTCGGCGAGCATCTGGCGCAGGTTCTCGCCGACCGCTTTCGCGACGTCGGCGCGGTCATGGACGCGACCGAGGAAGACCTGCTCGCGGTGCACGGCATCGGGCCCGAGGTCGCGGCGAGCGTGCGCCGCTTCACGAACGAGCGTCACAATCGCGCCGTCGTCGCGCGACTCTTGAAGGCCGGCGTCGCGCCGCAAGCGCCGAAGGCACCGACCGGCGTCCTCGCCGGCAAGACGATCGTGCTCACCGGCGCGCTCGATTCGCTGACGCGCGGCGAGGCCGAGCGCCGCATCGTCGCCGCCGGCGGCCGCGTCGCGAGCGGCGTCACGAAGCAGACCGACTACGTCGTCGCGGGCGTCGACCCGGGCTCGAAGCTCGCGAAAGCGAAGAAGCTCGGGACGCCGGTGCTCGACGAGGCGGCGTTCCTCGCATTGCTCGGGGGCCGCGGCGGGTGACGCCATCCGTGCGGCGCCGCACGTGAGGTCGTTGACGCGTTGCGGCGCCACCCATAGCACGGAACCATCCCAACAGGAGGTCGAAATGATGGCGAACGAACGCTTGTTGGATGGACGCGAGCAAGTCGGTGAGGCGATCAGCACCCTCGTGACGGCGGCACGCGATGGGATCGTGTGGGGTGTGCGGAGCGTCGGCGAGATCCAGGTCGACGCGGTCGCCGCGGCGAGGAAGGTGGCGTCGAGCCTCATCAAGGCGGCGGGTGAGGTCGCTACCGAGCTGATCGACGGCTTGGACCAAGCCGCACGCAAATCCATGGGCACGGGTCGCGGTCTCGGGCACGAGGTCGCCACCTCGGTCAGGTTGGTCGTCCGGGATCTCCCGGTCGGCGTGATCGACGTCGTGCGCGACGTACTCGCGTCTGCGAGCGACGCCGCGAAGGGCGGTATTCGCGAGGCCGCCGACGTCGCCGCGACGGCCGCGACCGCCACGGGTCGGATCGCGCACGAGACCACGCAAGCGACGCACCGGGTCGCCGGCGATCTCACGGCCGTGGCGCGAGCGGGAATCGGCGGGGCGATCGACGTGAGCCGCGCCGCGGGAGCGACGGGCGTCCGGGCCGCACGCGAGGTGTTCGGCGGGCTGTTGGAAGGTGCACGCGGAAGCATCCGGCCGTTTCGGCGACGCGCAACGGCTTCGCCGCGGCGTTCCGCGCGCACTCGCCGCCGCGCCTCGTCCGCCGCTGCCTCGTCGTAACGGCGCACGCCGTCCGCCGCGCGCGCGGACGGATACGGGGCGGGCAAGGACGAGACGATGAGCGGGGACGACGCGGCGATGAGCGGCGGCGCGGTGGCTTCCCGTGCCCCGACGGACGAAGATCGGGGGCGCATGCGCCTCCACCTCCAGATCACCGGCCGCGTGCAGGGCGTCTTCTACCGGGGCGCGATGCAAGACGAGGCGCGCCGGCACGGCGTCCGCGGGTGGGTGCGCAATCGGGTCGACGGGAGCGTCGAGGCGGTGCTCGAGGGCGACGCGGGCGCCGTGCGCAGAGTGGCCGATTGGGCGCGGACTGGGCCCCCGGGTGCGCGGGTGCGCGACGTCGTCGAGCGACAGGAGCCCGAGGGCGACGCGCTCGTCGGATTCGAGATTCGGCACTGACGGCGCCGCACCGACGCCGCGTAACGCGTTCAGCGACGCGCGGCGCCCGCGCCGGACGGCATCGCTTCGTCTCCGCCGGCCCCCGCCCCGCTTGCGATTGACGGCGCCGTCCCACTCCCGCTGCCAGGCGGCGCGCCCGCCGGCGCGCGTTGCGCCGCGGCGAGGTACGGCAGCAGCGTCGCTGCGAGGTCGACGTGCGCGCCGAGCTGCTTGCCGACGCCGGAGAGGAGACCGAGCACGCGCCCGACGAGCAGCACGTCGCTCGGCACCTGCACGACCGGGTTCGCGCGCATGATGCGCGGCATGTCCGCGCCGAGCCGCGCGACCATCTCACGATCGGCGTAGGACCGGCGGTTGCGGACGGCCCAGCCGAGGAATGCCTCGCCGAGCCACCAGAGACTCTCGTCGGAGTTCTCGCGGGTGCGAAAGCCGAGCGCGCGAAACGCGGCGGCGACGGCCGCGCGGTCGCCGGAGAGAATGGCGCCCGTCAGGCGGGCGATGCCGGCGCGGAAGTCGGGCGGCAGCTCTTTCGCGAGGCCGAAATCGAGCAGCACGAGACGCGGCCCCGGCTGCACGAGGACGTTTCCCGGATGGGGGTCGGCGTGAAAGAAGCCGTGCACCAGCACCTGCTCGCAGAAGACGTCGATCAGCCGCCGCGCGACGTCGGCGGGATCGACGCCGAGCGCGCGGATCGCGTCGACGTCGGTGATGCGGACGCCGTCGACGTACTCCATCACGAGCACGCGGCGGGTGCTGAGCTCGGGGACGATCCGCGGCACGACGACGTCGGCGCGGCCGGCGAGGCTCTCGCGCATGCGCGTCGCGCTCCGCGCCTCGTGCACGAAGTCGAGCTCGAGCGGGACGTAGCGCTCGACCTCCTCGATCAGCACGTGGAAGTCGAGCTCGGGCTCGAGCCACGCGAGGACGCGGACGAGAAACGCGAAGTTCCTGAGATCGAGGTCGATGAGCCGGGCGACGTCGGGATATTGGATCTTCACCGCGACGTCGCGGCCGTCGCGCAGCCGGCCGCGATGCACCTGCGCCAGCGACGCCGAGGCGATCGGCCTCTCGTCGAGCGTGGCGAACGCCTCCTCGGGCGCGCGGCCGAGCTCGGCACGCACGAGCGGCAGCAGCGTCGCGAGCGGGCGCGGCGGCACTCGGTCTTGCAACGTGGACAGCACCTCCACGTACGCCTCGGGCAGGATGTCGGCGCGCGAGCCGAGGAACTGGCAGACCTTGATCGGCAGCGCCTCGAGACGGACGGCGAGCCGGCGGACCGCGACGGCGCTCCGCCGGTGATGGCGCTCCAGACGCGCCGCCGTCTTGCGATCACCGAGGCGGTGCGCGAGCTGGATGAGCTTGTAGCCGACGTAGACGCGCGCGACGAGTCACGCGATCAACCGCCGGCCGACCCAATGCACCGCCAAGCCGTACGCGAGCGCGAGGATCGCGAGCAGCATGCCGAGGTGCACGAGCATCCCGAGGCCCACCGCGCCCGCGGCGCACGCCCGGCTGAGCGCGACCGCGTGGGTCAGCGGCAGGCACCACGCGATCGCCTGGGCCCAGGCCGGCAGGCTCGCAAGCGGGAAGAAGATTCCCGAGAAGAAGTACATGACCGAGATCACGAGCGTGAAGTAGTAGGTGAAGAAGTCGTAGGCTTGCGCGCGCGACGACACGAGCAGCCCCATCGCGGCGAACACGACGCCGATCAAGAGCGCGACCGCCGGCAGGACGAGCGCCCAGGCGCTGTGCACGAGGCCGGCGCCGGTTGCGACCGCGAGCACCGCGACCCCCGACAGCACCGACTTCGACGCCGCCCAGAGCACGTCGCCGGCGACGATCTCGCGGATGCCGATCGGCGTCGCGAGGATGCCGTCGTAGGTCTTCTGCTGCGTCATGCGGGTGAAGGAGCCGAAGGTCGCCTCGAAGCTCGCGGCGTTCATCGCCGCCGACGCGAGGATGCCGGGGGCGAGGAACTGCGCGTAGCTCACGCCGCCGAGATCGACGAAGCGGCCGAGGCCGTAGCCGATCGCGATCAGCGACAGGATCGGCTCGCCGAGGGCGCCGACGAGCGACGAGCGGTAATACTTCCGCCAGCTCTCCATGTCGCGCCGCCACACGCGCAGCGCGCCGGCGACGAATCCAAGGGGCGGGCGTGCCGCGGCCACCCGGGGCGGGGCCATCGCGACTGACGGCGCGCTCATTCCCGTAGCTCGCGGCCGGTGAGCGTCAAGAACACGTCCTCGAGCGTCGCCCGGCGATGCACCAGCTCCTCTCCCGCGAGCGTCGCGAGCATGCCGCGAACGTCGCTGTCGCCGTTGGCGTAGATGACGACGCGGTCGGCGAGCGCCTCGACGCGCGTCGCGAGCGGCCGCGCGACGTCGAGGACGCGCGCCCGGCGTGCCGGGTCGTCGCCGGTCGCGACCTCGATCACCTCACGGCCGACGTGGCGCTCGATGAGATCCGCCGGCGTGCCCTGCGTCACGATGCGCCCGTGGTCCATGACGACGAGGCGATCGCAGAGCTGCGCCGCTTCTTCCATGTAATGCGTCGTGAGCAGCATGGCGACGCCGCTGCGCTTCAGCTCGCGCAACCGCTCCCAGACGAGGTGGCGCGCTTGCGGGTCGAGGCCGGTCGTCGGCTCGTCGAGGACGAGCAGCTCGGGGCGATTGACGAGCGCGCGCGCCAGCACGAGCCGCTTCTTCATGCCGCCCGAGAGCGTGTCGATGCGCGCCCGCGCTTTCTCGGTGAGCGCCGCGAACTCGAGCAGCTCGGCGACGCGCGCCTGCGCTTCGGCGCCGGGAATGCCGAAGTAGCTGGCGTAGATGAGGAGATTCATCTCGACGCTGAGATCGGGATCGAGGTTCTCCTCCTGGGGCGCGAGACCGAGCCGAGCCTTGATCACGCGGTGGTTCGCCGGCTCGACGGGCAGACCGAAGACACGCAGCGCACCCGCCGTCATCGGCGAGAAGCAGGTGATCATGCGGATCGTCGTCGTCTTGCCGGCGCCGTTCGGACCGAGGAGACCGAAGCACTCGCTCGCCTCGACCGTGAAGTCGACGCCGCACACGACCTCCGCCGTGCCGTAGCGCTTACGCAGCCCGGCGACCTCGATGATGGGAGCGGACACGGTGATCGACGAGCATAGCGTAAGAGCCGCGCGACGCCAGCGCGTGGGCCGTGCGGCGCCTCTTTCTCCTTGCAGCGACCGTCGGACCGAGTTAGCTCCATCGTCTCGTGCGCGTCACCCGTCACGCTCACCGACACATCCGCGCGGCGGTCGTCGTCACGGTCGTGCTGACGATCGCGCCCTGCGCGCGCATCGCGACCGCGACGAGCATCCCGGCCTGGGCAACGTACGCCGGCAACGCGCAGCACGCGGCGCTCGCCGCGGCGGGCGCGCAGTCGCTGACGCGCATCCGCTGGCACACTCCCGTCGATCTCGCGCCGCAGTACAGCGGCACCGAGCTGCTGATCCACTACGGCTCGCCGCTGATCTCGGCCGCGAACACCGTCGTCGTGCCGGTGAAGGTCGGCGCGACGGACGGCTTCGAGGTCGAGGGCCGGCGCGGCAGCGACGGCGCGCTGCTGTGGACGCAGACGTCGGACTACCTCGTCCCGCCGCACGATTGGCTTCCGAGCTTCGGACCGGTGCTCACGCGCCGCAAGCTCTGGCTGCCCGGACGCGGCGGCACCGTCTACACGCGGACGCAGGTCGATCGCCTCGACCGCTCGCGAGTACGCCAGCGCGTGTTCTACGGTGCGGCGGCGTACGGCGTCGATCCGACCGCGTACGACGGCGCAGTCTTCGTGAACACGCCGCTCGTCGCCGATCGTCACGGCACCGTCTTCTTCGGCTTCCAGGTGACGACGCCGACTCCGATCGGGCTCGCCAGCGGCATCGCGCGGATCACGAAGCGTGGCCGCGGCCGCTGGGTCTCGGCGGCGACGGCGGCCGCCGATCCATCGATCACCAAGGTTGCGCACAATAGCGCGCCGGCGCTGAGCGCCGACGGCCGCACGGCGTACGTCGCCGTCAGCGACGGCAACGGCTGGGGCGGCGCGGCGGGGTATCTCGACGCGCTCGACGGGCGTACGCTCGCGACGCGCGCGCGGGTACGCCTCGTCGATCCCGCGTCCGGACTCGACGCCGACGTCCACGACGACGGCACCGCGTCGCCGACCGTCGGACCCGACGGCGACATCTACTTCGGCGTCCTCGAGAGCCCGCTCGGGTCGCACCACGCGCGCGGCTGGCTGCTGCACTTCGATGCGATGCTGCAGCCGAAGGGCGCGGCGGGCCAGTTCGGCTGGGACGACACCGCGTCGATCGTGCCTGCCGCGATGGTCACCGGCTACGCCGGCAGCGCGTCGTATCTATTGATGACCAAATACAACGATTACGTGGAGGCCGGCGGCAGCGGCGTGAACCGGATCGCGATGCTCGATCCGACCGCGACCATGCTCGATCCGATCTCCGGCATTCCCGTCATGCAGGAGGTCGCGACGGTCGCCGGGCCGACGCACGACGACGACTTTCCCGGCATGCCGCAGGCGGTGCGCGAGTGGTGCATCAACAGCGCGGTCGTCGACCTGACGACGCGCGCGATTCTCGCCAACAACGAGGACGGGACGCTGTACCGCTGGGATACGACGACGGGCACGCTCGCACAGTCGATCACGCTGACGAGCGGCATCGGCGAGGCATACACCCCGACGCTCGTCGGGCCGGACGGAACGGTGTACGCAATCAATGATGCGACGCTCTTCGCCGTCGGCGACTGAGCGGACACCTCGCCGGCTGACTCGCGGCGCCCGGGCTGCACTCGGCGGCCGACGCAATCCGTGGCGCCGCGAGCGCCGGGGCGGGGTCAACGTTGCTCGCGCTCGAGCTCCAGCGCTAAACGGTAGACGTTGCGCCGGTTGACGCCGCGTTCGGACGCGATCGCGTCGGCGATGTCGCGAACGCTCTCGCCCGCGGCGCGACGGCGGCGGATCTCG
>VBKW01000129.1:4071-5087 GCA_005879405.1 Deltaproteobacteria bacterium | reverse complement strand
GGTACACCTGTTCCTGGCTCTCCAGCTGCGCGAGCCGTGTCTGGTTATCCTTACCGTCGAGCACGAGCAGCCGGATGAAGATCTCGTCGCGAACCGGTTGGGGCCGGCGCGGCGCCCGCCGCAGCCACGTCTCCAGCGCGCGTCGTCCCTTCGTCGTGATCGTGTACATCCACCGGCCGACATGCCCGGTGCCACGATCGAACCGCCCCTCGACGAGTCCGCGGGCGCGCAGGTCCATAAGAGTCTGGTAGATCTGCCCGTAATTCGGCGACCAGAAGGATCCGATACGCTCCTCGAATTCCGACTTGATCCGGTATCCGTGGAGCTCTTGCCCATCGAGCAGCCCGAGAACGGCATATCGAAGTACCATGGTGACTCCTTTCGAGCGGCAACTGCTGCCGCGCTGCGAGGGCCTCTGGTGCTTGCCAGAGCAGGCGATCGCGGATCAAGGTAAAAGTGGATACCGGAACGGAATTCAGTTCCGAGGCGAAATACAGGACGTCCGCAGCGGAATGAGAACGGTTATTAGTCTGCGTCGGAGTACGAATGCATGCCCCAGCTGCTTCAGATTGACACGCTCGTCAGACGACGGGGGCGGCCGCACGAATGGCGGCAGCTAGAACGTAAACAAAGCGAAGCCGATTGAGACAGAGCTGGCCGCAATCACGCACCTGGTTGCCCCTCGCAAGCGGCATTGCTTGGCGGCGAGACTCATGTCGAGCGCACAGACGGAGACGCGATATTGCCAAGTTGCGCGTGCGTCATGAAGGATTTGTCGGGTGGAATCTCTAGCGTCCGTGCGATCAAATTGGACGCGTTCGCGCTAGTCTCGTACCCAAAGGCAATATCGTAAGTCGCGGCTCGGAGATGACGGTCCGCCCGAAACAGCTCAACCACCTTCGTGACGCCCCACTTTTAACAATTCACTCGACAGTGCGTAGAACTTGATCGCATCATGTCGCGGCCCCTAGCCGCACGTGGGCGACGCGCATGAGGGTCGTCACGCCCGGCAGGCG
>VBKW01000129.1:2014-4050 GCA_005879405.1 Deltaproteobacteria bacterium | reverse complement strand
TGACGGTCGTAACGCCACTCCGCGATCGGCTCGACCGCGGGCAGCCGCGCCGCGAGGCTCGCGAGGCCGCGGTACCGCCAGCGTGGACGGACGCCCGCGCGTCGCAGCGACGGGAGAACGCGCGCGAGTGCGATCGCTGCCGGTGACGAGGCGTCGAACAGCATCTCGGAGCCGGGGAAGCGCGTGCCTATCGTCGTGAGAAGCGCCTCGACGTCGGCCCCGTCCAGGTGCTGGAGCACGCCTTCCGCGATGAAGAGCAGCGTCGCATCGGGACGAAGCTCGAGTCGGTCCGTCCAGCCCGGGTCGAGAATCGATGCCGCCGCGATGTGGTAGCGGTCGGTCTCGGCGACCAGTGCGCGTCTGACCGCGACGACCTCCGGCACGTCGACGTCGACCCAGCGCACACGCCCGTCGTCGACGCGCGCGAAACGCGTGCAGAGGCCGGCACCGAGATTCACGACCGTCGGCTGCGCCACGCGGCCGAGGAACGCTCGCGTCGCGTCGTCGAGGATCTCGGTACGGACGGCGATGCCGATCTGCGTGATCCAGTCGTCGTGGAACTGCCCCCAATCGCAATCGAGTCGCTCCACGATGTCGACCGCGGCCGGATCCCGCCAGAGCGCGTCGGGCCGTCGCGACTCGACGGCGCGCCCGTAGAGCGTCATGAGGCACGTCGCGGCGACGCCACGCAGGGCGTCGGCCCGTACGCGCGCAGCCGTCGTCGATGTCCGGCGGTCGGTCAGAAGGTGAACGTCGCGAACGCGACCGTGATTCCGGAGGCGCCGATGATGACGAGCACGCGCTGCCCGCGCAGGAGCCGGCCCTCGTCGAGCGCGACGCTCATCGCGAGCGGAATCGAGGCCGCGACGGTGTTCCCGAACCGCGAGTGGGTCGCGACGTGGATCGGCAAGGGAATGCCGAGTCGCCGCGCGACGAGCTCCGACACGTGCTCGCTCGCACCGTGTCCGAAGCAAATGTCGTAGCGGCCGGCGCGCAGAACCGGGTCCGCCTCGAACACCTCGATGATCTTCCGCGTCGTAGTGCCGAGGAGCTCACGCGACCGCGAGTGGAACTTGAGTGGCGTGCACCGCTCGTCGAGTGGCCGCGTCGAGAAATTCGCTGCATTCACGAGCGGCAGCATGCAGAGATCGTAATATTCGCCGAACGTCTTGAAGACGAAACGGAAATCGTCGAGGGCGTCCGCGGCGACGACGGTCGCCGTCGCGGCCTCGCCCATCGTGAAGGTGGCGAGCCGGACGTCGGTCTCGTCCGAGTCGGGAAGATTCCATTCGGCGTAGCGCTCGAAGTCGCATTCGCAGTTGACGATGAGGCCGGTGCGGTACGCTCCGGTCGTGATCAGCGCGTGCGCCATCTGCAGCGCGCGGAGCCAGCTCGCACACGCGTCGCCGACGTCGAAGCACGTGGCGTTCACGAGACCGAGGTCGGTTTGCAACGCGCTCGCCGTCGAGGGCTCAAGCCAGCCGCGGGCGACGCCGGCGTAGATCACGAACTCGATCTCGCCGAGCGGCACGCCCGCGGCATCGAGCGCGCTGCGTGCGGCAGCGAGGGCGAGATCGACGGCGCGCTCGCCCTCGGCGACGGTGTATCGGATTCGCGTTCCCGCGTGTTCCAAGTAGGTCGCGACCCGCGAATCGAGCAGATCCGATTGCTGCTTCGACAGACCGGGATTGCGCCGCTTCACCTGCTCGCGAATCCAGTCGTTCGTCATTATCCGCGCGGGCAGCGCGTGGCGGATGGCCGCGAGCCTCATCGCGGCGCAGTATAGCGTGGGCCAGCGCCGGAAACGAGGACGTCAGTCCTGGCGAATACCGTCGAGGATGAGCTGGCGAACCGCCTGCGCCGACGCCGCCCAGCCGGCGAGCGCCGTCGTGACGAGCGCCAACGCGACGAACCACAGCGTCGAGCGCCATGCGAACTCGAAGTCAATGTAATAGCCGAGCAGGTAGCGAAAGTTGATGCGCACCCAGACGAGCGCGGTGACGAACCCGATGGCGACGCCGAGCGCGGCGCCGATG
>VBKW01000129.1:0-1880 GCA_005879405.1 Deltaproteobacteria bacterium | reverse complement strand
CGATGATGATCAGGAGCTGGATCGCGTCGACGAACGCGAACGCGTGATTGATCATGTCGGCGTGGTACTTCACGACGTCGCGCAGCTGCAGAATCTTCAAGCGATAGCGTGCGCCGACCGCCTGCGCGATGCGGCCGCGCACGTCCTCCATCGACTCGGTGGGCTCGACGAACAGGTTGACGCGATTCACCGAGTGGTCGTCCCACCAGCGCGTGACGACGCGGCGGTTCACGATGACGCTGCCGCGGTCCGACGTGTAATCGGGAACGACGCCGACGATCGGCAGCGCGAGCACGCCGGTCGGGGTCGCGAGCTCGATGCGGTCATCGACGTGCAGCCCGAAGCGATCGGAGAGGCTCGTCGAGACGTTGGCGCCTTCGCTGGCGATCAATGCCGCGCCGGCGCGAACCGGATCGCCCTCGTGGTACCAGCCGGCCGGGTAGCGCGCCGGATCGCACAAGCCGTCGCTGCCGCCGACGACGGAGATGCGCTCGCCGCGGTAGAACTGGCCGGGAAGCACGCGGAGTGACTCGGCGCCTCGCACCCCGGGGATCGCGGCGAGCTCCGACACGACAGTTTCCGGTAGCGGCGTCTCGAGCCAGCCGCCCTCGGTGGCGACGGCGCTCACGACGAGGTCGCTGGCGAGGAATCCGCCGACGAAGTACGCGGTCACGGCGCTGCGGCAGCTCGTCAGGAGGGACGCGACCGTGATCGCGACCGTCAGCACGAGCGCGACCGCGGCGATCGTCGTTCCGGTGCGCATCGGCGCGCGAAAGAGGCTCTCGGTCGCGAAGCGTCCCTCGGCGGAGAAGAGACGGGCGAGCAGGCGCGAGATCGCGGGCCGCGACCAGCAGACGAGCGGCGTCGCGATCACGATCGACGACGCGAACCACAGCGTCGACCCGAAGTTCCCCCACGCGACGGATTTGAAGCGCACCTCGAGGACGAACGCCGCGACGCTGACGGCAACGAGGACGACCCACCACGTCGCGAGGCTCCGCACAGGCACGCGCGGGCGCACCGAGAGCGAGCCGTCGCGAATGACGTCGAGCGGCTCGATCGCGGTGACGTGCCGGGCGGCGAAATACGACGCGAATAGCGCCGCGACGACGCCGATCGCGCCGATCGCCGCTTGCTGCGACCAGTCGATCGTCAGCGTGTGCGCCGGGAACCGCATCTGGAAAATGATTCCCATCGAGTCCGTGACCATGCCGATCAAGAGACGTGCGAGGAGGAGCCCGCTCGCGACGCCGAGCGCGGCACCGACGAGGCCGAGGACGAACGCCTCGGACGCCGGCGACGACGAACGCGCGATGTGCGGCCCCGGTCGAGGTGGTGCTGTAGATGATGTACACGCCGGCGACGAGGCAGAGCAGGCTGAAGGCGGTCAGCATCACCTGGAACGAGTTGAGGACGCTCTCGTACTGCGGGCCGCGCTGCTGCGGCGGCGCGACGTCGAGGGTCGGGGGAAGCGCTCGTGCGAGCTGCGCGCGCGCCGCAGCGATGTCGACGCCGTCGCGGAGGACGACGTCGATCTGATCGATCTTGCCGTCCTTCGCCAGGTAATCCTGCGCCGCTGCCAGATCCATCACCGCGAGCTGCCCGCCGAACGCGGCCGCCAGTCCCTGCGGCTCGAGAAGCCCGCGAACGGTGAACTCGCGGACGCCGCGCGGCGTGGAGAGCGCGAGCGTGCCGCCGACGTGGAGTCGGTGGCGCTGGGCGAAGCTCGACGTCACCAGGATCGCGTGTGGGTCGGTGAGCGCCGCGGATGCTGCGCGCCGATCCGTCACCGCCACCAGATACCGTTTCAAATCTTCCTCGGCCGTTAGCTCGGCGCCGAAGAGCTGGACGGTCTCCTCGGGCGCGTCGGCGAGCGATAC
>VBKW01000125.1 GCA_005879405.1 Deltaproteobacteria bacterium | reverse complement strand
GCGACGCCGACGCTCACGGCGACGCGGACGGCGACCCCGACCATCACCGCAACGGCGACCCCGACGCTCACCGCGACGCGTACGGCAACGCCGACGGTCACGCTGACCGCGACGCCGACGGCCACTACCACTCGCACGGCGACGCCGACGACGACGGCGACACGCACGGCAACGCCGACGGTGACGTCGACGCCGGTCGCGTCGCCGACGCCGGGCTGCGGCAACGGCGTGCTCGACGCGGGCGAGGACTGCGACACCAGCGCCGGCGTGACGTGCGCGACCGGCCCGTTCCACACCGGCACCGGCTTCACGTGCAGCGCCACCTGTCAGTGCGCGTGCCCGACGTTCGTCGAGTTCACCGGGAATGCCGGCAAGTTGGGCGTCCTCGACAGCGGCTGGACCGGCCAAGGCCACGACGCGACCGTCGTCGACCGCGGCACGGTGACCGTCGGCGTCTCGAGTTGCGCCGGCTCGAGCCGGCCGTGCGGCGTGTGCACCATCCTCGGCCCGGTCGACAACCTCCAGGCCGACGCCGGCGAGATCAACGACGCCACCGGCACCTGTGAGTACTACTTCGGCTCGAATCTGCCGCTCACTGCCGGCGGCGTGTCGACCTGCGTCAGCAACCAGATCAACGGCACGATCACCGGCACGGCCAACATCGAGACCGGCAGCGCCGCCTCGAGCGTGCAGCTGATCTCGCGCGTCTACACCGGACCGAACCCGAATCCGTGTCCGCGCTGCGTCGGCGACGGGACGCCGAATGACAACGTGCGCGCCGGCACGTGCGATGCGGGGCAGAATGCGGGCCTCACCTGCGACGTGAACGGCAGCTCGCCGAATCCGTACTGGGCCAGCACGAGCCTCGACTGCCCGCCGACGGGCGGCGCCCTCGTAGCGTCGCTGCCGATCAACCTCAGCAACTCGACCGGGCAGCAGACGGTCACGGTCTCGTCGTCGAGCCC
>VBKW01000124.1 GCA_005879405.1 Deltaproteobacteria bacterium | reverse complement strand
CTTGGACAACGGCACGATCGGGAACACCGTGGACGCCACCGGCATCGTGAGCACGCCGGTGAACGATCAGTCGACGCCGACCCTCGCGTCGCTGTTCTGCATCGGCCCGACGACGTCCGGCTCCGTCAACTCCGCCGCGGGTCTCCCCGGGCTCGGCCGTCTCCAGCTGCCGGGGATCGCGAAGGGATTGCCCTGAGCCCAGAGACGGGGCGGGCCGACGTGGCCCGCCCCGTCGCGTGGCACGCGTGTGTCTGCCACGCGCGTCGACGTGGGCGAGAGATCGCGTCGACTGCGTCAGGCCGATCACGCCGCGCGTGCGCTAGCGTCGCACGCGCTCGTCGGAGAGGGCGTCGCAGTGTCGAAGGGCGCCGGCGGTGGCCGTCAGGCGGCGGTCGGCGTCTCGCGGCGCGGCACGCGGCGGGCGACGCGACGGGCTGCCCGGATGAGACTTTCGAAACGGTCGCGGGCGCCGTCCGCGGCGCGCAGGCGCGCCATCAATCGGCGCCGCCGTTCGCACCATGGTTGGGCCGTCGACGATCGCCCCGCAGCGGCACATGAGCGGCACCGCCGATGCGTGCACCGGCAATTCGCAGGCAATCGCCTCGCCGAAGCCGTAGCGCACCGTGCATTCCCGACAGCGACACCACGAAGCGCTACAGCACGGGCACCGCAAGCGGCGCGCGCTCTCTCCGACGGCATCCCCCGTTCCAGCGATCTCGGTCATCGATCCTCCCAACGTGTAGTGACGTTGGGTCCAGCGTAGATCGTTGCCAGTCGTAGGCAACGGACTTCCGTGCGAGGCCGAGCATCGCAACGGCAAACTGACTACTCCGGTGCTGACACGCACGGTGATGGCGAGGACCCAGCGCATGCGCCGCGCCGGCGCGGCGACCAATGGTCCGGCGGTGCGGCCGGTCGGGTCTACGACGCTTCGTCGCGCGCGAACACCACGAGCAGGAGCCCGCCCATGATCGCGAGATTCTTCATGAAGTTGATCAACTGGGTCTGACGCTCGAGTCCGGAGACGGTCCAGAAGTCGTGGAAGATGAGGGTGGCGGGGATCAGAAAGACGATGAGCGCCAGGGCGCCGACCCGCGCCCTGTAGCCGGTCGCGACGGAAATGCCGCCGCCGAGCTCGAACACGATTGCGCCGGCCAGGAAGAGCCGCGTGAGCGGGATGCCCGCGGCCGCCATGAACTGCGCCGTCCCTCCGAGGTTGGCGAGCTTCCCGAGCGCGCTCAAAATGAAGATCAGGCTCAAGAGCACCCGGCCCGCAATCCATCCGTACCGCGCACGATCGGTCATGGTCACCTCCTGGCGACGGTGCGGGGTGATAGCGCCCCGCCGCGTCCGACGCCAGCCGCAGATTAGACCGACCGACTGCTCAGCGCGGACGATCGGGAGCCGTGCGGGATCGTACTGCGGGCACCCCGCGTCGTCAGCCGACGCCGAGCTGCGCCGTCGCAGCTGCGGATGCGACGGCGTCGGGGGCGGGGCACTCGGCGAACGGCCCGAGCCGGCGGCGCGAGAGCTCGTTCGTGAGCAGCGTCTGCAGCCGTCGCCCCCAGAAGAGCGCCAGCACGACGCTGCCGAAGTAGCCGTACGGCAGCTTCGGGCTGGCGTCGAAGTACCGGAGCTGTTGGTACGGTCGCGCCGCGTGCGCGTGGTGATCGGCGTGTCGCGAGAGCCCGACGAGCGTGTAGAGCGTGAACCACGAGTCCGTGTCCCAGGAGTCGTCGACGCCGACGCGACGTGCGGAGCGTGCGAGACCCCAATGCTCGAAGTAATTGACGGCCTCGAGCAGGCGCACGGCGATGAGCGCTTGGACGAGATACGCGACGAACGCTCCCGGCCCGAGCAGCGCCAAGATCCCGAGCGCGACGCTCCACTCGACGACGAGTCCGTGGACGACGCGGCTGCGGAGGAGGCGCGGGTCCACCCAGCGCATCGCCGTGTCCCCGAGCCGCTTCGTTTCCAGCCGCCACGCGCTGCGGAACTGCGCCGGGACGGTACGGAAGAAGAAGCGGTCGCTGCGCTCGCCGAATCGCGCCGTCGCCGGGTCGTCGGCGGTGCCGACCCGCATGTGATGGCCGCGCACGTGCTCGGTGA
>VBKW01000123.1 GCA_005879405.1 Deltaproteobacteria bacterium | reverse complement strand
TCAGCCACAGCACGTGAAGAGGAAGCCACCATGAAATCCATCGTCGCTGTCCTTCGCGGTCGCGGTCGAGGGCGGTGAGGAGCAGCGCGACGAAGAGCATCGTGAACAGCAGCGCGCGAATTGCGGTGAGTCCCGCCCAGCCCATGATGATGGCGAGTGGCGCAAGGGCGCTCGTAACGGCGATGCCGGCGTGGCGCGACGCAAGCCGCCAGCACGTCACGGCGATGACGAGCACGAGTAACCACTGTGCGATCCGCACCGCAGTCAGGCCGCCGTGCGTCGCGAGCGCGTACATCACGACGCCCGTGCCCCACTCGTGGTGAATGACCGGGTAGACGGTCGGCGTATATGCGAACTGATCGGCGAGCGGCATGCGTCCCAGCGCGAACACTTCGCGCGCCAACGCCATCTGGTGCCAACAGTCGAAGTCGATGAACGTGCTGATGCCGACGAAGAGGAAGCATCCGAGTGCGAGGATCGCGACCGTCCGCTGCGCCCGATCCATCGTGCGAGGCTTTTACCCGGATCGATGATCCGCTTCCAGCTCATCGCGGGACTTTTGCACCTGCGTTGCCGACAAGTAGAATGGCGCGAATGTCCACACCGGCTGGGTCTCGTTGATGCCCGACTCGGAGATGCGGCTCGTTGTGGCCATTCCAGTCTTCAATGACTGGGATGCGCTGCAGCTCCTCTTGCAGCAGCTCGATGACGCGCTCGCGGCGCGGAGCATCCGAGCGAGCGTACTCGTCATCGACGACGGTTCGACGAGCCGCCCCCCGCAGGACCTCTTGCGTGGTACCCCGCGCGCGTTGCGCGAGGTCGAGATGCTCCATTTGGCGAGGAACCTCGGTCACCAGCGGGCAATCGCGATCGGGTTGACGTTCGTGCACCAGGAACGACCCTGTGACGCCGTCATCGTCATGGACGGTGATGGAGAAGACCGTCCGGAGGACGTCCCGCGCCTCGTCGACGCGATGCGGGCGAGCGAAAGCGAGGAGGTCATTTTTGCCGCGCGCGTCCGCCGGGCCGAGGGGGTGACGTTTCGGCTGTTCTATGCGCTCTACCGGCTCGCGCATCGAGTGCTGACGGGAGTCGCCGTGAAGGTCGGCAACTTCTCCCTCGTTCCGCGCCGGCATCTGTCGACGTTCGTCGTCGTCTCGGAGGCATGGAATCACTACGCCGCCGCGATTTTCCACGCGCGAATTCCCTACCGTTTGGTGCCGACGACGCGCGGGCATCGCGTCTCGGGCCGCTCGACCATGAACTTCGTCGACCTCGTGACGCACGGGCTCTCCGCCATCGCCGTCTTCGGCGACATCGTCGGCGTGCGGATGCTCCTGGGCTCGTTCGCGTTGTTCGCATCCGTGCTCGTTCTATTGCTCGTGACGCTCGTGATCCGGTTCTGTACCGATCTCGCGATTCCGGGATGGGCGACTTACTCGAGCGGGTTACTGGTCGTCCTATCGTCACAAATCCTGACGGTAGCGTTCGTCGGCGCATTCTTCATTCTGAGCAGCCGCAACAACCTGAGCTTCGTGCCCCTACGCGACTATCGGTTTTTCGTCGGCACCGTGGATCGTGTTTACCCCGCAGACCGGAGCGGGCAACGCGATGGCTGACTTCAAGTACCGCGGCTCCGAGCTCGAGACGTTCGCACGTGCCGTCAATTGGAAGCGATACTGGAGACATCTGCTCGTTCCTTTTTTGGGGCATGACGTGCTGGAAGTCGGATCCGGCATCGGCGCCAACACTGCCCTGCTCGCGCCGCAGCATCCGGGTCGCTGGACGAGCGTGGAACCGGATCGTGAGTTGCTCGACGAGGCACGTCGGCGGCTCGCGGCGGCGGGCATCGCGGACTGTTGCGCGCTCCAGTGCGGTACACTGCGATCGCTCGAAGCGAGCCGCAGGTTCGACAGCATTCTCTATCTCGACGTGCTCGAGCACATCGAGAACGACCGTCTGGAATTGGAGGATGCGGCGCAACGCCTCGCGTGCGGCGGTCGGATCGTCGTGCTCGCACCGGCGCATCAGGCGCTGTTCACGGAGTTCGATCGTGCCATCGGCCACGTCCGCCGGTATGACAAGGATTCGCTCGCGGCGATCGCACCCGTGCGGTTGGGTTGCGAGCGCCTCTTCTACGTCGACAGCGTCGGTTTGGCCGCATCGCTCGCGAATCGGTGGATCCTCCACCAAAGCGCTCCGTCGCTCGCGCAAATCGAGTTTTGGGATCGGGTGATGGTACCGATCTCGCGCGCGCTCGACCCGCTGCTTCTCCGCGCTCTCGGCAAGTCGATCATCGGCGTGTGGCGGAGCGGCCCTGAGAAGCACCCTCGATGAGCGCCGCGCGTCGCTGGCTGCTGCCACCCTTCACGGTGATCATTTTTTTGCTTCATTTGGTGGTGGTGTGGAGGCTGCGTGCCGCGAACGTTCTCGCGGATCCTGGCACCGGATGGCACCTGGTGACGGGCCGCTACATTCTCGACACGATGTCGATCCCCACCCACGACATCTTCTCGTACACCGCCGCCGGAAAAGAATGGATCACGGACTATTGGCTCTTCGAGATTCTGAGCGCCCTGCTCCAGAGGCTCGGCGGCTTACCGCTCTACGGCGCCGTGTGCACGCTGATCTACGGTGCGATTCCCGTCGTGCTTCTGCGGCGTATGCTGCGCATGGGCACGGGCCTCGCGCCGGCCGTCGTTCTCACGCTGATGGCGTACATGGTGCTCACGTCACACGCGCTGGCGCGTCCGCACATCGTCACGTATCTGTTGTTCGCGATCCTTCTCGAGCAGCTCGACCGGGTGCAGCGGGGCGAGCTGCCCCCTCGCTCGCTGTGGTGGATCCCGCCGGTGACGGTCGTCTGGTGCAACATGCACGGCGGCTTCGTCGCCGGACTCACGCTCGTCGGTATTTTCACTTTCGTGTCGGCGGTACGTTGGGTGCTGTTCCGTGAGGCGGAGGACCGCCGCCGGGCTCTGGTTTTCGGCATCGTGCTCGGCGCGATGGCGCTGGCGACGTTGTGCAACCCGGTCGGCGTGCGACTCCATCTCTCGATTCTCGATCAGATCAACCCGAGATCGGCAGGATATTTCGTCGAATGGCAGAGCCCGAATTTCCTGAGCGGCGGCGTTCCGATGAAGATCTTCGAACGACTCGTGCTGCTGCTGGTGGTGCTGCTCGCGTGCCGACGGCGGACTATCTCGTGGATCGATTGCGCGCTGCTCCTAGTCTTTCTCGACCAGGCTCTGCACTCGGTGCGACACATGAACCTGTTCGCGATCGTCGCCGCCCCGAT
>VBKW01000127.1 GCA_005879405.1 Deltaproteobacteria bacterium | reverse complement strand
TCGTGATGTGCAGATCCGTGGAACCGGAATTGCCGGAGCTGAAGCGCGTGAGCCCCGTGAAGCCCGATCCGACCGCGCTGAAGTCGGCTAACTTCCCCTCGCGACCGAACGCCCCGATGACGAGCTCCTGAATCTGCGAGATCGCCCCCGACGTCGTCGCGCTGAGCGGCGACGTGGTGCCGGTCGCGGTGCCCGACTGATCGGTGGGGCTGCTGGTGAGAAGACCCGAGAACTCGCTGACGCTGACCGCCTTCGCCGCCGCGCTCGGATGCGTAACGGTAATCGTATTGCCGCTCACCAGTGCGGTTCCCACGGGAGCGGAGAAGACGACGGTCCGGACGCCCGACGTACCCGAGCCGATCGTGACGTCGGCATCCTTGGTGTAGGTGTTGCCCTTGGTGTCGGTAACCCCGGCGGGATGGGTGGGATCGCTGCTGTCGGCTGCCGGGTCCATCGCAAGCGTTACGATGATGGTGTCGTTCGCCGCGACCCCGCCGGCCGGTACGGTCACGGGCCGATGTTCTTCACGAACGCGGCCGCCGCAAACGCCGAGGCGGGTGCGAGCCACAGCGCGATCGCGAGAGTCAGCATCGCGCCAACTCGAGAGCGGGTGGCGGACGCCTGCGGAGCTGCAAAGCGGCCCCGTCGGGGGAAACACAGCGCAGTGTGGATCATATGGTCAGGTCCTCTCGGCTCCGGAGCTTGTTCCGCTCGCTGAGGCGCGAGCGCCGACATCGCCGTCGTTGGACGGCGAGGCATGAGCGTTCGCAAGGCAAGAAGTATTCCGATCTTTTGGCGTGTAAACGCTTGGACAATCTGATGTCTGCGGCCAGTGAAATTGCATGATGACATGAGATGCCGCAGGCCTGCGGGAGACTGGTGCATTACTTTTGAAGGAAGCTGGACGCGACGGCGCGCCCGTCGCGGGCGGGCAACTATATGGAGAGCTGCACAGCTATTTCATGGGCGCACGATATTTCATGAACGCACGAAACTATCGCTCATGGAGACCGCGATTGCGGCGTTCACCGACGTCGGCCTGGGGAAAGACGCCGGACGGCATTCACTGGGAGCTCGGCATCCGGCGCAATGCGGCGCCGCTGTTGACCCTGATCGGAGATCGCTATGTGAGCGACAGCTAGATTAGGGCGTCGCAGCCGCGATTCCGCTCGATCATCTCCATGACGTCGAGGGCGAGCACCTTGTCCTCGAGATCTTTGTGCTTGATGCCGTCGCCGATCATCGTCATGCAGAACGGGCACGACATCGCGATCACGCCAGGGTTCGTCTCGAGCGCTTGATCGGTGCGCAAGAGGTTGACGCGCTTGTCGGGGTCTTCCTCGATCCACATGCGGCCGCCGCCGGCGCCGCAGCACATGCCGGTGCGGCCGTGGCGCTCCATCTCGCGCGGTGGTTCGCCGGTCACGGCTTTGATGACCTCACGCGGGGAGTCGTACACGTTGTTGAAGCGGCCGTAGTAGCAGGAGTCGTGATACGTGACGGGCTTCCCCTCGAAACCGTCGCGCTTGAGCGCGATCTTGTTCTCCGCGAGCAGCTGCTGCACCAGCTCGGCGGCGTGGACGACCTCGTAATTCCCGCCGAACTGCGGGTACTCGTTGCGGAACGTGTTGAAGCAGTGCGGGCAGTTGACGATGATCTTCTTCACGTTGGCGCCGTTGAAGACCTCGATCAGCATCTGCGTCATGCTCTGGTAGAGGTACTCGTTGCCGAGCCGGCGCGCGGTCTCGCCGTTGCAGAGCTCGTCCATGCCGAGGATCGCGAAGTCGACGCCCGCCTTTTTTAGTAGAGGTACTCCGCCTCGGGATGCTCGCTGAGGAGCGGCACGTCGAGGCCCTCCGTCCACGCGACGCGCTTCTCGGGACCGAGGCCCCACGGGTTCGACTGCGTCTCCATACCCTTGAAGGTGCGGGTCAGCTCGGCGGGAAAACGCGCCTCTTCCTGGACGAGGCTCCGGCGCATGTCGACGATCTTGTCGACGTACTCGATCATGACCGGACACGCCTCCTCGCAGGCGCGGCAGACGTTGCAGCTCCACAGCACGTCGTCGTGGATGACGCTGTCCTCGCCGATGAGGTTCACGCCGAAGGGCTCAGGGGACTCGGACGCCGCGGCGGTCGCGCCGTTGCCGCCGCTCGCCGACGCGTCGGCGCCGCCGTTGGCCGACCCACCGTTCTGCTTGCCCGCTTTGGCGGTCACGAGCTCCTGCTGGTGCTCGTAGAGATAGTCACGCAAGTTCAGCAGGAATTGCCGCGGCGCGAGCGGCTTGCCGGTCATCGTCGCCGGACAGTTCGACGAGCATCGCCCGCATTCGGTGCAGGTGTACATGTCGAGCACCTGCTTCCAGGTGAACTGGTCGATGTGCGACGTGCCGAAGACCGTCGCCGTCTCGAGGTCTTGCTTCGCGAGCGCGCCGATCGGCTCGAGCTTGCGGAAGAAGACGTTCGGGAGGCCGGTGACGATGTGGAAGTGCTTCGAGATCGGCAGGAGATTCAAGAACGTGAGGATGATGAGGTTGTGGCCCCACCAACCGATCTCCGAGAGCATGCGTGCGGTGCCCGGCCCCGCCGGTGCCAGCATCGACGACAGGAGCGACGCCGTCGGCGTCCAGCGCCGCGTCGCCATCTCCATCGGGTCGTCGCCCATGTAGATGAAGCGGCCGGCCTCGAAGAGGAGGTCCGTCAGCATGATGCCGCCGATGAAACACAGGATCACGAGCGCCTCGCCGTGCGTCTGCTTGGCGAGACGATCCTCCGCCGGCCGGAAGCCGTAGAGGCGCGGCGGATGGATGAAGAGCCAGCGCACCAGCGCATAGCTGACGGAGCAGACGACGATCACCTCCATCACATCCTTGAGCAGGAGGTACGGCCCGCCGAGCATGTCGGCGCCGAGCAGCGGCAGGTGGAACTGCAAGCCGAGCCAGCCCTGGCCGAAGGCGGTCACGACGCGCACGGCGAGGATCATGAACCCCCAGAAGATGAAGAAGTGCATCCAGCTCGGCCCGGGCTCCTGCTCGTCGATCACGAACTTCTTTTGGCCGAAGCCGTACACGAGGAGCGCGTTGATGCGCGCGGGAATCTTGTCGAAGAGATTCGTCCAGCGGACGGCTTGCAGCACGCGAAAGCGGTTCCAGATCGTGTTGGCGAAATAGCCGAGCGCCGTCACGACGAGCAGCGTGTGAATCACGAATCTCGCCATGTGCCTCCTCCGTTCGATTGCAACTTCTATTGGATCAGGTCAGAGGTGGCAAGTTGACGACCATGACGAAGCGCCGGATTTACAAGCTCTTTCTCGCACTCACGCTGCTCGCGTGCGTCGCCAGTTCGGCGTGCGCCACCGACACGGCGGCGCCGCGCGTGGTGTTGCGCACGAGCGCGGGCGACGTACCGGTCACGGTCGAGGTCGCCGCGACGCCGGAGCGCCAGAGCCTCGGCCTCATGTACCGCAAGGAGCTCGGCGCGGACGCCGGTATGCTCTTCGTCTTCCCGCGCGCGCAGCACTTGACGTTCTGGATGAAGAACACGGTGCTGCCGCTCGACATGATCTTCATCGGCGACGATCGGCGCGTCGTCGGCATCGTGAAGGACGCGGTGCCGTACACGACGACGCCGCGCGAGGTCGCCGGCGACTCGCGCTACGTCCTCGAGGTGAACGCCGGCTTCAGCGAGCGCCACGGCGTGCGCGCCGGCGATGCCGTGACGTTCGAGGGCGTGTCCGGCGCGAGCTGATCACGCTCCGACTGCTCGGCCCCGCCGCCCAGACCGATGCCGCGCGCGATCGCAATCGCCATCGTCGCCAACCTGCTCGGCGGCACGTCCTACGTGCTGACGAAAGTCGCGCTCACCGGCCTCACGGAGACGACGCTCGTGGTCGTGCGGACGATCGTCGCCCTCGCGGTGCTCATCCCGCTGACGTGGCCGGCCGTCGCCGACGTGCTGCGCGCCTCCGGCCGCGATCGCACGCGCCTCCTCGCGATGGGCGTCGCCGGCTATGCGCTGCCGCTCGCGCTCGCGAGCTACGGCATCCAACGCTCGTCGGCGACGAACGCGTCGCTGCTGATCGGCGTCGAGCCCCTCGCCGTCGTCGTCATGGGCGTGATCGTCCTCGGCGAATCGCTCGCGGCGACGCGCGTCGCGGCGCTCGCGCTCGGCACGATCGGCGCGACGATGCTCGTCGCCGGCGGCGTGCCGTTCCTGGCCGTCGCCTACGAGCGCCACGTCGCCGGCGATCTCCTGCTGACCGCCTCGGCGTTCGCGTGGGGGATCTACACGATCGCCGGCAAGCGCTTGCTCGACCGCTACGAGGCCCAAGCGCTCAGCGCCGCTTCGCTCGTCGTCGCGCTGCCGTGTCTCGTCCCGCTCGCGGTAATCGAAACCGTCGGCGTCGCGCACGCGCCGACGCGGTTTGTGCCGGCGCTCGCCGCCGCTGTCGTCCTCGGCCTCGTCGTCTCCGGCTTGATGACGGTGCTGTGGAATACCGCGCTACGGTCGCTGGACGCGTCGCGGCTCGCCGGCTTCATCTTTCTCCAGCCGCTCGCGGGCGTGATCCTCGCGCGCGTGGCGCTCGACGAGCCGCTCGGCGCGTCGGCGCTCGCGGGCGGCGTGCTCATCCTCCTCGGCGTGCTGCTGCTCGTCAGCGAAGAGCGCGGCATCATCGCGGACGCCGGCTAGCGTAACCGGCTCATAGCGGCACGGATCTGGGTCACCGACGGCGTAGAAGCTCTCGGGTAGATCGGCGCGAGACCGCTCACTTCTTCGACGCGCCCGATCGGCGGCTCGGCGCAAATCCGGCGAGCCGGTTTTGACGTTCTAGTGACCATGGAGAGCCGCACCATGCGTCCCAGGCTAGTGATCGTCGAGGACGACCAAGACAACCTGGAGGCGCTCTCGCTGCTGCTCGCGGAGAGATACGACGTCTTCGGCTACGAGTCTCCGATCGAGGCGCTGAAAGCGGTCGAAACGGTCCGCCCGGATCTGCTGGTGCTCGACATCCGCACCGCGCCGATTGACGGCGTCGACTGCCTCAATCTCATTCGAGCGATTCCCGGATACCTCGAGGTTCCCGCAGTGGCGTTCACTGGTTACGGACGCGACGTCGAATGTCAGGGTTTCCTCGCCGCCGGCTTCCAGGCCGTCGTCGTGAAACCGGTCCTCGATCCACAGGAAATGATCGCGGTCATCGAGGGGGTACTGGCATCGGGCGCCGCGGCGTACGAGCGGATCGCCACGTACCCGCCCGGGAGCGCCCAACCGGCGGTCGCCCGGCTTGACCTCGAAATGACAATGCCGGCATCGTCCGCGCGTGGGTTCGGCAAAGAGGACGGACCAGCAGCCGCGCGGCGCAGCGACGAAAACGCCGACGAGGACGCTGGGTGACCTGCTCTACGCCGACGAGCGGAAGGCGCGAGTCTCCGAACGCGACTGGGTGGCGCTCGTCCAGTCGATCGCCGCAGGCGACCAGCAGGCGTTGTATGCGCTCTATGAGCGCGCGCATCGGCTCGTCTTCACGCTCATCGTGCGGATCACGAACAGCGCCGAAACCGCCGAGGAGCTGACGGTGGACGTGTTCTACGACGTCTGGCGAAGAGCGGCGGCATACGATCCACGAGGCGGATCGGTCCTCGGATGGATCATGAACCAAGCGCGCTCGCGCGCGATCGACCGCATGCGGTTCGAGCAGCGGAAGAAGCGCGTCGGCACCGTCGCCGACGGCCCGCCGGTCGCGCCCGCACCGCGTGATCCCGCGGAGATCCTGGACGTGAGGGAGCAGGGCCGCCTCCTTCGCGACGCCCTGCAAGTTCTGACGCCGGCAGAGCGGCAGAGCATCGAAGCGGCGTTCTTCTCCGAGTTGACGTACCGCGAAGTCGCGGCCCGACTGCATCAGCCTCTCGGCACCGTCAAGACCCGAATCCGCTCTGGGCTCGGAAAGCTGAGGCACGCGCTGAGCGAGCTCGTGAAGGACCGATGACCGCGTCGAGCGATCATGACCGGGACCACGTCGAACGCGTGTCCCTCTACGCGTTGCACGCGCTCCCCGCCGGCGAGGCTTCCGGCGTGCAAGCGCACCTCGCGGCGTGTGCGGAGTGCCGCCGGGAGCTGGAGACGCTGCGTCCGACCATCCGCGCCTTCGTCTCGTGGCCCACCGACGTCCTGCGCGCGCCCGCATCGCTCTGGGAACGCCTTACGCGACGCATCGCCACCGAGACGGGCGAGGATCCCTTCGTACCGCCGCCACGACAACGCACCGAATCGGAGTGGGAGGAAGTCGCGCCCGGCATCTCGTGCAAACTGCTCGCGACCGATACCGAGGAACACCGCGTCAGCATGCTGGTACGGCTGGCGCCGGGAACCGACTATCCGCCGCACCGACATGGCGGCGTCGAAGAGCTGCACCTCTTAGACGGCGAGCTGCTGATCGACGACAAGAAGCTTTATCCCGGCGACTTCATCCGCGCCGAGCCCGGGAGCGTCGATCATCGCGTCTGGAGCGAGACCGGCTGCACCTGCGTGCTCATCACGTCGACAAACGACGAGCTACGCTGACCTCGCTCGCCGCCTTGAACTCGCCATCAGCTGCCGGTATTTTCAAGCGCTTTCGGTCGGCACGTCCCTACCGCAGGAGCGCGACACCATGGGCCTGCAAGAGAACCTCGAAGAGCTGGAACGCCGCAATCGCGCCGCCGAATTAGGCGGCGGCGAGGAGCGCATCGCCAAGCAGCACGAGGCGGGGAAGATGACCGCCCGCGAGCGCATCGACGTCCTCCTCGATCACGGTAGCTTCGTCGAGACCGACAAGTTCAAGACCCACCGCTGCTCCGATTTCGAGATGGCCGACAAGAAGATTCCCGGTGACGGCGTCGTGACCGGCTACGGCACGATCGACGGCCGCACGGTGTTCGTCTTCTCGCAGGACTTCACCGTGTTCGGCGGCAGTCTCTCGGGCGCCTTCGCGGAGAAGGTCTGCAAGGTCATGGACCTCGCGATGAAAACCGGCGCGCCGGTGATCGGCATCAACGACTCGGGCGGGGCACGCATTCAGGAAGGCGTCGTCAGCCTCGCCGGCTACGCCGACATCTTTCAGCGCAACGTCATGGCGTCGGGCGTGATCCCGCAGATCTCCGCCATCCTCGGCCCGTGCGCCGGCGGCGCCGTCTACTCGCCGGCGATGACCGACTTCATCTTCATGGCGAAGAAGATCAGCCACATGTTCATCACCGGCCCCGACGTCATCAAGACGGTGACGCACGAGGACGTGACGAAGGAAGAGCTCGGCGGCGCCGTGACCCACAACACCAAGAGCGGCGTCGCGCACTTTCTCGCCGAGAACGGCCGCGACTGCCTGCGCATGATCCGCGAGTTGCTCTCGTACCTCCCGAGCAACAACCTCGAAGACCCGCCGTTCATGCAGACGCAGGATCCGCCCGACCGCTCGGACGCGGCCCTGAAAACGATCGTCCCCGACAACCCGAACAAACCGTACGACATGACGGAGATCATCAAGGCCGTCGTCGACGACCGCGTTTTCTTCGAGGTGCAGCGCGAGTTCGCGCGCAACATGCTCGTCGGCTTCGCGCGCCTCGGCGGGCGCTCGATCGGCATCGTCGCCAACCAGCCGGCGTTCCTCGCCGGTTGCCTCGACATCGACGCCTCGATCAAGGCGGCGCGCTTCGTCCGCTTCTGCGACTGCTTCAACATCCCGATCATCACCTTAGTCGACGTCCCCGGCTTCCTTCCCGGCGTGCAGCAGGAGTACGGCGGCATCATCAAGCACGGTGCCAAGCTGCTCTACGCCTTCTGCGAGGCGACGGTGCCGAAGATCACGATCATCACCCGCAAGGCGTACGGCGGCGCCTACGTCGTCATGTCGTCGAAGCACATCCGCGGCGACGTCAACTTCGTGTATCCGACCGGGGAGATCGCGGTCATGGGTCCCGAGGGCGCGGTGAGCATCATCTTCCGCGGCGAGATCGAGAGCGCGGCCGGAAACGGCGAGCGCGAGCGGCTCGTCGCCGACTACCGCAAGACCTTCGCGAACCCGTTCATGGCCGCCGAGCTCGGCTACATCGACGAGATCATCGCACCCGAGGAGACACGGCCGCGGCTCATCCGCTCGCTCGAAATTCTCCAAAACAAGCGCGACAAGAACCCGCCGAAGAAGCACGGGAACATTCCGCTCTGAGCGCGCGAGGGGACCCGTAGTACCCATGTCGAAGCCGAAGCCGCTGCGCCGCGTGCTGATCGCCAATCGCGGCGAGATCGCGGTCCGCGTCGCGCGCGCCTGCCGCGAGCTCGGCATCGAGAGCGTCGCCGTCTACTCCGAGCCCGACCGCACGGCCCTGCACGTGCTGGTCGCCGACTACGCGTACCCGGTCGGTCCGGCGCCGTCGGCGCAGAGCTACCTCGTCGTCGACAACATCCTCGCCGCCGCTCGCGCGAGCGGCGCCGACGCGATCCATCCCGGCTACGGCTTCCTCGCGGAGAACGCCGCGTTCGCACGCCGCTGCGCCGAGGAGGGCATCACCTTCGTCGGCCCGCCGCCGGACGCGATCATCGCGATGGGCGACAAGGTCGAGGCGCGGAAGCGCATGATTGCGGCGGGAGTGCCGGTCGTCCCGGGCTCGAAGGACACGCTCGCCGACGACGAGGTGATGGCCGAGGCCGGGCGCATCGGCTACCCCGTCATGCTGAAGGCGTCGGCGGGCGGCGGCGGCAAGGGCATGCGCATGATCGCGCGCAAGGAAGATCTTCCGTCGGCGCTGCGCGCGGTGCGCTCCGAGGCGAAATCGTCGTTCGGCGACGACCGGCTCTACCTCGAGAAGTTCGTCCTCGGCCCGCACCACGTCGAGGTGCAGGTGCTCGCCGACACCTATGGCCACACCGTCCACGTCTTCGAGCGCGAGTGCTCGGTGCAGCGCCGCCATCAGAAGGTCATCGAGGAATCGCCCTCCCCCTTCATCGACGACCGTATCCGCCACGCGATGGGCGAGGTCGCGGTCAAGGCTGCGGCGAGCGTCGGCTACGTCGGCGCCGGCACCGTCGAGTTCATGGTCGGCGCCGACAAGAACTTCTACTTCCTCGAGATGAACACGCGCATCCAGGTCGAGCACCCGATCACCGAGATGGTGACGGGCATCGACCTCGTGCAGGCGCAGCTGCGGATCGCCGGCGGCGAGGCGCTGCCGTGGACGCAGGATGCCATCCGCCAGCGCGGCCACGCAATCGAGTGCCGGATCTACGCCGAGGATCCGGTCACGTTCTTCCCGTCGCCCGGGAAGATCTCGCTCCTGCGCGTGCCGTCGGGCATCGGCATCCGCGACGACTCGAGCGTCTACGAGGGCGCCGAGGTGACGGTGCACTACGATCCGATGATCTCGAAGCTCGTCGCCTGGGGAGCAGACCGCGACGAGGCGATCCACCGCATGCTGCGCGCGCTCGCCGAGTACCGCATCCAAGGGCCGACGACGAACGTCGCGTTCCACCGCTGGGCGCTCGAACACCCGCGCTTTCGCAGCGGCAACTACGACTCCAACTTCGTTCCGCAAGAGTACAAGGGTCTTCCGGTGGCGCCCGACGGCGGCGACCCCGACGCGGTCGCGATCATCGCGGCCGCGGTCGCGCTGGTCGAGCGCCAACACGTCACGGCCGTGCGCGCCCCCGTCCACACGCGGAACGCCTGGCGTGACAACGCGCGGCGCGAGGCGCTCCGTGGCTAGCGCCCGCGATCCGCTGATGCTCGCGGCGCGGATCGGCGGCGCGACGCGCGACGTGCGGATCATCGAGGTCGGCCCGCACGCGTACCGGGTCACGGTCGACGGCGTCGAGCACGCCGTCGACGCGCGCCAGCTGCGGCCGGGATCGTTCTCGCTGCTCATCGACCAGCATTCGGTCGCCTGCGACGTCCGCTGCGACGGCGACCGCTACCGGATCGACCTCGACGGCCGTACCGTCGAACTGACGCTCGTCGACGCCCTCCGCCACGGCGGCGTCTCCCTCGAGGCCGATGTCGTCGAAGGCCCGCAGGAGATCCGCGCCATGATGCCGGGCAAGATCGTCACCGTGCTCGTCGCCGCCGGCGACGCCGTCGAGAAGGACCAGGGCATCCTCGTCGTCGAGGCGATGAAGATGGAGAACGAGGTGAAGTCGGCCGGTGCCGGAGTCGTCAAAGAGGTGCTCGTCCGGCCCGGGCAGGCCGTCGAGGCCGGCGAGGTGCTCGCGCGGCTCGAATAGAGCTGCGGCCCGTCCGACAGCGCGCGGCCGACTCTCGCCGCTCAGCCGCGCGACGATCCGCGGCGGGAGGGCCGGCCGCTCAGGCGATCGCGGCAATCGGCTCGACGACGCTGCCTGCGAGCGGCAGCGTCACCCGGAACGTCGATCCTTGTCCGATGTTGCTCTCCACCTCGACGCTGCCGCCGAGTTGGGTCACGAGACGCTGCACGATGTAGAGACCGAGCCCCGCGCCGTTGTACGAGCGCGAGTCGGAGCTGTCGCCCTGGCGAAACATCTCGAAGATGAAGGGCAGGCTCTCCTTCGCAATCCCGATACCGGTGTCGCGGACGATAATCGTGCCGGTCGAAGCGCCCGCCTCACAGCCGATGGTGATCTCCCCGCTCGCGGTGAACTTGCACGCGTTCCCGACGAGGTTCTTCACGATCGTCGTCAGCTTGCGGCGATCGGTGAGGAGCGCGACGTCGCCGGCATCATCCCACCGGATCGCGACGCCCTCTCTGCACGGCAACGCCGCGAGCTCGCTCTCCAACGCCCCCCAGAGCGTCCGCGCATCGACGCGCTCCATCTGCGGCACGTCCCTTCCCGAAGCGATGCGGCCCAGGTCGAGGGTGGCGGTGATCATCTCGAGCAGCTCGAGACTCGTGTGCCGGACCTTCGCGAGCAGCCGCGCACGCTCGTCCGCAGGCGGGTCGTCGGCGAGCACGTCGGTGTAGCCGATGATCACGTTCAACGGCGTGCGCAGCTCGTGCGACATCGTCGAGACGAACTCCGACTTGAGACGGCTCGCGTTCGCGACCTCCTCGAAGAGGAGCGCGTTCGTGAGCGCCATCGACGTGAGCTGTCCGATTCCACGGGCGAGGCGCGCCCGTGCCGCTGTGAACGTCGCGTCGGGATCGCGATAACCGGCGATTTGCGCCGCGATCGGGACACCGCCCTTCAGGATCGGAATGCAGACGACGAGCTTTGCCTGATGGCGGGTCAAGATCTCGGCGAGGCCGCGCGGAATATTGCCGTCGTCGCGCAGCACCGTGATCTCGCCGCGGCCCAGCTGCGCGCGGAGCGACTCCCCGAACGAGTCGATCCGAAAACGGACGCCGCGGAGGACGTCCCACTGCTCCGCCGACAAGCCGTGCGTCGCGAGCGGGACGTACACGTCTTCGTCCAGCTGGTGCATCCAGGTGGTGCTGTAGTCGGCGCCGAGCACGGTCGCCGTCAGATCGCACAGGCGCGTCACGAGGACCGGCGTTTCCAAGGACGAAATGAGCTCACGACCGACGTCGGCGAGGGACGCCGAGACGTAGGCGTCCTCCTCGCGCGCGGCCTCCGCTTCTTTGCGCTCGGTGATGTCCTCGATGGTTCCCACGCGGCCGATGACGGTGCCGTCGTTCCCTCGCATCGGGTTCGATCGGGCATGAACCCACCGCACGCCTCGGGGCGTCACGAAGCGGAACTCGAGGTCGACCTCGCGGACGTCGCGCATGGCAGCGTCGTGGGCGGCGACGACCCGTGGCAGATCCTCGAGGTGCACGCCACGCACCCAGCCGTCGCCGAGCGCCTCCTCGGACGGGATGCCCGTGATCGCGCTCCATTGCTCGTTGTAGTACGTCGCGCGGCGCTGAGCGATCGGAACAGCTCTTCGCTCTCACGGAGCTCCGCCGTCCGCTCGCGCACCGTCGCTTCGGTGCGATCGTTGGCGAACTCGAGCTGCGCCTGCTTCGAGGCGATGTCGTGCATCTCGCGCACGCTGAGGAGACACGAACGCACGAGGAAGGCGTCCTCGAACAGCACCCACGCCGCGTGCTCGAGCCATCGCCACGAGCCGGAGGTGACGCCGAACACGGACTCCGGCCAATAGAGGCCACGCAGCAGATGGTCGACGGCGACGATGGCGGTCGCGGGAACGAAGACGAGGGGGTCGCGATAGAACGCGAGAAACGCCAACGAGCCGAACACGTGAAAGTGCGTCTCGATGCGGCCGCCGGTAAGATGGATGAGCAGTCCCGACATCAGCACCTGTCCGGAGGCGATCGTGAGACGGGTCGAGCAGTACCCGGAGCGGACGAAACCGAGCATGACGGGCAGAAGCGTGATGGCGCCGCCCAAGAATACGGCCGCCCACACGTGCGGGTGGGTGTAGCTCTCGTATCCCGCCCATGCGCGCGGAGAGATCACGAGCGCAGCGACGATCGCGGCGACCCATTGGACGAGCATGAGAAGCGCGAACATCCGGTCGGTGCGCTCGAAGATGCGCCGGCGATGCGCCTCGAAGACCTCCGCAGCGCGGGCGATTACCTGCGACGAGTCGCCGCCGAGCGGGGCGTCGGGAGATGCGCTCACCCTGCCTCCGCGGCGCCGCGGGGCTGCGTGCGCAACGGCAGCGCGCACCCGAAGACCGGCGTGTTCGGTAACGAATCGGAGTGGCCCAGGATTGCGGCGACGAGCGCCTCCTCGCCGGCGTTGTCGCCGGCGTGCCCGCGCGAGCCGGTGATCCCGCCGGCAAAGAGCATGTGCCCGTCCGCGCCGTAGAGCACCGTCTCACCCGAAGTCCACGCCTGGAACCGATCCGCCTCGACGCCGCCTTCGTCGCGGACCGCGCTCACGCCGCGGATCGACGATGCCCTCGCCCAGAGATCCGTCTCTGTCCACGCGCT
>VBKW01000126.1 GCA_005879405.1 Deltaproteobacteria bacterium | reverse complement strand
GAGATCGACCGCCTCCGAGGTGCTGTCGGGTCGGAGCGGCACCGCCTCCCAGCGCACGACGGAACCGGATACAGTCGCGCCGTGAGCGCACCCCGATTCGACGAGGCATTTCGCCGACAGCTCGAGGAGCTCGTCCTCTGGCGGCGCGACGTCCGCCGCTTTCGTCCCGACGCGATCGATTCGACGCTGCTCGCGCATCTCGTCGCGGTGGCGACGCACGCGCCCTCGGTCGGCCACAGTCAGCCGTGGCGATTCGTCGAGGTCGTCGACCCGGCGCGGCGCGACGCCGTCCGGGACAACTTTCGCGCGTGCAACGCCCAGGCGCTCGCGCGCTACGAAGGCGAGCAAGCTCGGCTCTACGCTACCTTGAAGCTCGCCGGCCTCGAGGAGGCTCCCGTCCACCTGGCGGTCTTCGTCGATGGCGAGACCGAGACCGGGCACGGGCTCGGCCGCCAGACGATGCCCGCGACGCTCGACTACTCGGCGGTGCTCGCGATCCACACGTTGTGGCTCGTCGCACGCGCGCACGGCATCGGGGTCGGCTGGGTCTCGATCGTCGATCCCGCCGCGATCACCGCGGCACTCGACGTCCCCGTCGAGTGGCGATTGATCGCGTATCTCTGCGTCGGGTACCCCGCGGAGGAGCACCTCGACCCGGAGCTCGAGCGGCACGGCTGGCAGGCGCGCGACCCGTCGACCGCGGCGCTCGTGCGCCGTTAGGGGAACGACGAGACTCTCGATCTGTGAATTGCGGCCGTCAGGACGTCGGACAAAATACGTTCGGCAACGTCACGCTTCCGTGGGCGTTCGTAGCTACGGTGGGAGCCCCCGGGCAATCGACCTCTGTGCCTCTTTCCGTACGTCGGAATCTTTCGTAAGGTCAGATGTTCCGCCCGATCGTCGCAGCTCAGACTGTCGCAGATCAGAGGAGACCGACCGATGCGTGAAGCCGTGATCGTCGCCAGCGCCCGCACTCCCCTCGGCAAGTCCTATCGAGGTGCCTTGAACGCCACCCGACCCGACGACATGGCGTCGACCGCGATCAAGGGCGCGCTGGCCCAGGTGCCGCAGCTCCCGATCGAGGAGATCGAGGACATCATCTGCGGCTGCGGGCTGCCGGAAGGGCCGTCGGGGATGAACGTCGCCCGCGTGGCGGCACTCGGCGCGGGTCTGCCGGAGACGATCGCGGCGACGACCGTCAACCGCTTCTGCTCCTCCGGCCTGCAGGCGATCGCGATGGCGGCGCACCAGATCATGCACGAGGGCGCGAACGCGGCGATCGGCGCCGGCACCGAGTCGATCTCGATGGTGCAGGGCCAGCAGAACATGAACAACCTCGTGAACGACAAGGTGCGCGAGATGTGGCCCGGGATCTACATGGGGATGGGACAGACCGCGGAGGTCGTCGCCGAGCGCTACAAGATCTCGCGCGAGGACCAGGACGAGTACGCGCTCTTGAGCCAGCAGCGTACCGCGGCGGGGCAGCGCGAGGGCAAGTTCAAGAACGACATCATCCCGATGCACGTGAAGAAGGCGGTGAAGGGCGCCGACGGCAGCCTCGCGTTCGAGGACGTCGACATCGCGCAGGACGAGTGCAACCGTCCGGACACGACGCTCGAGGGGCTCGCCAAGCTGAAGCCGTCTTTCAAAGAGGACGGCACGGTGACGGCGGGGAACGCGTCGCAGCTCTCTGACGGCGCCTCGGCGACGATCCTCATGTCGCGCGAGCGCGCGAAGGAGCTCGGCATCGAGCCGCTCGGCGTCTTCCGCGGCTTCGCCGTCGCCGGCTGCCGTCCCGAGGAGATGGGCATCGGTCCGGTGTTCGCGGTCCCGAAGCTGCTCAAGCGGCACGGTCTCACGATGAAGGACATCGACATCGTCGAGCTGAACGAGGCCTTCGCGTCGCAGCTCCTCTATTGCCAGCGTCGGCTCGAGATCCCCGACGACAAGCTGAACCCGCTCGGCGGCTCGATCTCGATCGGCCACCCCTACGGGATGACGGGCTCGCGCATGACGGGGCAGCTTCTGCGCGAGCTGCGGCGGCAGAAGAAGCGCCTCGGGCTCGTGACGATGTGCATCGGCGGCGGGATGGGGATGGCGGGACTCTTCGAGGCTTGCTGACCTGCGTCGCGGCGGGCTGCCGACCCGCCGCGAGTCGACGCGCCCCGGACCGGTGGCCGACCCCCTCATCACCCTGCGCGACGTCTCACGCTGGTACCGGCGCGGCGTCGACGTCGTGCACGCGCTGGAGCACGTCTCGCTGACCATCGAGGGCGGCGTCTTCGCCGCGCTCATGGGTCCGTCGGGCTCGGGCAAGTCGACGCTCCTCAACCTCCTCTCCGGCATCGATCGCCCGAGCGAGGGCGAGGTATGGGTCGCCGGCCGCCGGCTGAACGACCTCTCGGAGGACGAGCTGGCGCACTGGCGCTCGCGTCACGTCGGCTTGATCTTCCAGTTCTACAACCTCATCCCGGTGCTCTCGGCGCAGGAGAACGTCGAGCTGCCGCTCCTGTTGACGACCTTCAACCGCGCCGAGCGCGCGCGGCGAGCAGCAGCGGGTCGCGATCGCGCGCGCGATCGTCGCCGATCCGGATCTGATCATCGCCGACGAGCCGACCGGCGACCTCGACGCGCACAGCGCCGACGAGGTCCTCGGCATCTTGCGCGATTTGAGCCGCGAGCTCGCGAAGACCGTCGTCATGGTGACGCACGACACGCGCGCGACGCATTGGGTGGACACCGTCTTTCACCTCGAGAAGGGCGTCCTGCTCGGCGCGGAGGAGGGCGGCGTCGGCGCGCGGCCCTCGGCGCGGGGCGGACTGCGATGAAGTTCTTGCCGCTGGTCCTGCGCAATCTCCTGCGCAACAAGCTCCGCACCGCGCTCACCGGCGGCGCGATCGGTCTCGCCGTCCTGCTCGTGTGCTTCTTCCTCACGATGCCCGCGGGCATCGACGTCCGCGTCTCGGTGCACCACAAGGGCGGCCTCGTCTACATGATGCCGTTCGCCTACGTGAACAAGATCCGCTCGGTGCCGGGCGTCGTCGGCGCCGACGGCGTCCTCTGGTTCGGCGGCGCCTTCGAGGAGGAAGGCCACGTCACGTTCCCGAGCTTCGCGATCGAGCCCGAGCACGTCGCGACCGTCTGGCCCGACTACCACATCGACCCCGCGGCGCTGGAGCGCTTCCGCAGCCATCGCGACGGCGCGCTCGTCGGCCGGCAGACGATGGAGAAATACGGCTGGCGGATCGGGCAGGAGATCGCCCTGCACAGCACGGTGTGGCCGGTCGCACTGACGTTCCGCATCGTCGGCGAGATCCCGAACGAGCGCTCGCCGCTCTTCTGGATGCAACGCGAGTACCTCGCGCAGGCGATGGCGGCCCGCGGCGTGTCGGTCGACATCGTCGGCCTCGTGTGGGTGCGGATCGCCGACCCGGCGCTCGTCGACCCGGTGATGGCGCGGCTCGACGCGATGTTCCGCAACAGCCCCGCCGAGACCGCCTCCGAGACCGAGAAGTCGTTCTTCGCGAGCTTCTTCGGCTCGCTCCAGGGCTTCGTGACGATCATCCTGCTCGTGACGGCGCTCGTCGCGCTGTGCGTGCTCTGCATCGCCGCCAACACCGCCAGCATGGCGGTGCGCGAGCGGGCGCGCGAGATCGCGATCCTGCGCGCGATCGGCTTCGGGCGGCGGCTCATCTTCGCGACGCTGGTCGCCGAGTCGATGATCCTCGCCACCGTCGCGGGCAGCACGGGCGCGCTCCTCACGTACGCGTTCACCGCCGCGGTGAAGGCGACGAGCGGTGGCTGGAGCACGCAGCTCGGGCCGCTCTCGGGATTCCTCGTGAGCCCGTCGATCGTCGCCCAGGGGATCGGGCTCGCGGTCATCGTCGGTCTCGTCTCCGGGATCGCCCCCGCGTACGGCGCGGCCCACAAGCCGGTCGCGACCACGCTGCGGGAGGTCTTCTGATGCGCCACTGCGCGACGGAGCCGGTCTGATGGGCCTCCCGCTCTCGTACCCGGTGCGCAACGTGCGCGCGCGGCTCGGGCGCACGGCGCTCACGATCGGCGTCATCGCCCTCGCGGTGATCGCGACCTCGGTCTTTCTCGCGCTGATCACGAGCTTGAAGCGCACGCTCGTCGCCAGCGGCTCGCCTGACAATCTCATCGTGCTCCGCAAAGGCTCCGACAACGACGGCTCGAGCATGCTGTCGCTCGAGGCGTATCAGACGGTGCGCTTCCTCGACGGCATCGCGCGGCTTCCCGATGGCTCGCCGCTCGCGTCGCCCGAGATGGTGCTGCAGCCGTTCGTGCGGACACGCGCCGGCGGGCGCGAGAACGTCCTCGTGCGCGGCGTCGAGGCGGCGGCGCTCGTCGTGCACGACGAGGTGCGTCTCGCCGAGGGCCGGATGTTCCGGCCGAGCGAAGGCGAGGTCGTCGTCGGCCGCGCCGTCGCGCGCCGCTACGCCGGCGCCGAGATCGGCGGCGAGATCTTCTTCGGCCGGCGCACCTACCGCGTCGTCGGCATCTTCGACGCCGGCGGCTCGTCGTTCGAGAGCGAGATCTGGGGCGACGCTCGCGACCTCGCGCGCGACGCGACGCGGCCGTTTCCCTACTCGGGGATCCGCCTGAAGGTCGCGCCCGGCGCCGATCGCCAGGCGCTCATCGATCGCATCGAGCGCGATCCGCGCTACGCGCTCCAGGCGACCTCGGAGGTCGATTACTACGCCGAACAGGCGAAGAGCTCCCGCACGCTCTACTTCCTGCTCGTCATTCTCGCGGTGCCGATCGGCATCGCCGCCGGGTTCGGCGCCGCGAACACGATGTTCGCGGCGGTGCAGAGCCGGACGGTCGAGATCGGCACGCTGCGCGCGCTCGGCTTCTCGCGCGGCACGATTTTACGATCCTTCGTCCTCGAGTCGCTCGTGCTGGCGCTCGTCGGGTTCGCCGTCGGCGCGGTGGGAACGCTCCTTGTCGCGATGGTCTTGCGGATCGTGCTCGGCGGCATCGCGTTCGGCGCGCAGACGTTCACGACCAACGTCGTCACGTTGCGGGTGAGCGCGGGTGATCTCGGCGTCGCGCTCCTCTTCGCGAGCGTGATCGGCCTCGCCGGCGGGCTCTTGCCGGCGTGGCATGCCGCGAGCCTCCGCCCGGTGGAGGCGCTGCGGAAAGCATGAGCACGCCGCGACCGACCGAGCGCGACGAGCGCCTGCGCAGCGAGCTCGCGTCGCTGCGCATCGACCGCGACCAGGCGGCGACACCCGCGCGCCGTCGGCGGTCGCGCCTGTGGGTGACGCTCGTCGTGCTCGCGCTCGTCGGCTTGTGGGTCGGCCTGCGCGCGCGCGCCGGCCGCGTGCCCGAGGTCCAAGTCGTCTCCGCGACCGCGACGGCGCCCGGGAAGGCCGTCCGCGGCACCGTCCTCTCCGGCTCCGGCTACGTGGTGACCGGCGAGAAGTACATCTCGATCGGCGTCCGTGTCCCGGGCCGGATCGAGCGCTACTTCGTCGAGGAGGG
Organism: Deltaproteobacteria bacterium; assembly: GCA_005879405.1. GTDB lineage: Bacteria > Desulfobacterota > Binatia > UTPRO1 > UTPRO1 > DP-19. The sequence continues at coordinate 12,819 of VBKW01000126.1, read as the reverse complement.
GCAATCGGTGCATGCCGGCGATCCGCTCGTCGCGCTCGACGACCGCGACTATCGCGCCGCCGTCGCACAGGCGGAGGCGGCGGTCCACACCGCCGAGGCGAACCTCGCGCTCCACGAGGCCGATCTGCGGCGCATCAGCGCGCTCCACGAGCGCCACATCGTCTCGCGCGCCGACCTCGACACCGCCGTGAACCGTGCCGCCGTCGATCGGGCGACGGTCGCGCAGCTGCACGCGCAGCTCGACCAGGCGAAGGTGCAACTGGACTATACGGTGCTACGCGCGCCGCGCGACGGCGTCGTGCTCGCGAAGATGAAGGAGGTCGGCGAGATCGCCGTCCCCGGCGGTTTCGAAGGCGCCGGCGACCTGATCCGCATGGCCAATCTCGAGGATCTCCGCGCCGAGATCGACATCAACGAGTCCGACCTGCACCGCATCCAGATGGGGCAGGACGCCGAGGTCGTCCCGGACGCGTATCCCGAGCGCGCCTACGCGGCGCGCGTCGTGAAGCTCTACCCTCAGGTGAACCGGCAGAAAGGGACGCTCAAGATCGAGGTGCAGATCCCGCACCCCGACGAGAAGCTCCTTCCCGACATGAGCGTACGGATCAATTTCCTCACCGAGGCGCGACCGCCGACGCCGGGCGGGACGGTGGTGACGGTGCCGCGCGCGGCGCTCCGCGAGGACGAGCACGGACGCTACGTCTGGGTCGTCGCCGACGGCCGCGTGCGCCGCCAAGCGGTTACGACCGGCGCCGAGCTCGGCGATCAGGTGCAGATCGTCGACGGCCTCGCCGGCGGCGAAGCGCTCGCGACCGGCGACGCGTCCCGGCTGCACGACGGCGACCCGGTCCGCACCGCCACACCGGCGCCGCGCGCGTGAGGGCTGTCCGTCGAGCCCGTCGACGGCGGGCCGGCGTGTCCCGCAGGAGGATGTATGGCGTATGCGCCTTTCGATCTGCGCGGTAGCGTCGCGCTCGTGACCGGCGGCAACAGCGGCATCGGCCTCGGTATGACCGAGGCGCTCGCCGCCGCCGGCGCAGCGGTCTGCATCTGGGGCACCGACGAGGCGAAGAACGCCGCCGCCGCGACGACGCTCGCCGCCCACGGTGGGCGCGTGCTCGCGCTCCGCTGCGACGTCGGCGACGAGGCGCAGGTCGAGGCGGCGCTCGCGCGGACGGTCGACGAGCTCGGCCGCGTCGATGCCTGCTTCGCCAACGCCGGCGTCGGCGGCCGCGGCCCGGCATTCGTCGAGATGACGTCCGACGAGTGGCGGCGCGTGCTGCGCGTCAACCTCGACGGTGCCTTCTTCACCCTCCGCGCCGTCGCCAAACACATGGTGGCGCGCGGCGGCGGCGGATCGCTCGTCGTCACGAGCAGCCTCGCCGCGATCGAAGGCGCGGCGCGGGGCGAGCACTACGCCGCGACGAAGGGCGGCGTCATCTCGATGGTGCGCGCGCTCGCCGTCGAGCTCGCGCGCCACGGTATCCGCGCCAACGCCGTCCTGCCGGGGTGGATCGACACGCCGATGACGTCGGCGACGCTCGCGCACGAGGCGCCGAAGAAGAAGATCCTGCCGCGCATCCCGGCGCGGCGCTGGGGCGAGCCCGCAGATTTCGGCGGCATCGCGGTGTATTTCGCGAGCCGCGCCAGCGCGTATCACACCGGCGACACGATCGTGATCGACGGCGGGTACGCGGTGTTCTGACGCGCGCCGCGGCGCCGCGCGCGGCTGCGGTCAGCGCAGCGCGGTCGCGGTGCCGACGACGGTCTTCGTGCCGTCGGACTTCTCGCACCACACGTCGAGGAGCGCGCGCCGCCCGCTGCCCTCGGCCATCTCCTCGCGCACTTTGCCGCGCGTCGTGAGCGTGTCGTTCGGCCAGACGACGTTCACGAGGCGCACATCGAGCTTGCCGGCGAGATGCCACCCGATCCCGAACGCGTGCGCCATCAGCTCCGCGACGAAGCACACGGAGAGCATCCCCTGCACGACGATGTCGGGGAAGCCGAGCGCGCGCGCCATCTCCTGGTCCGTGTGATAGTTCTTCTCCGGCCCGGAGAACGCCTCGCACATCGCGTGCGTGATCGTGCGCGCGAGCGGCGCGATCTCTTCTCCCGGCCCGTCGCCGATCGCGAACTGCCGGTCGGCGCGCTTCTCACGGTCGCGGTCGACGACGATCTCCCCGCGGCCCTCCTCCGCGAGGAAGCTCTGGTGCGTCCGGCTGCGCTGCAGCCAGCGCCCGTCGACGTCGGTGATCAGCACCTCGTTCACCACGTACTCGCGATTGCGTTTCGAATAGCGCTCGACGACGGTCGAACGCGTGCGGACCGTCTCGCCGACGATCAGCGGCGAGAAGAGCTCCCACTCCTGGCGCGCATGCAGGTTGCCGAAGACGTTCGGCAGGTACCACGAGAGGCTTCGATAGACCTCCGAGTGGTAGAGCAGGGCAGGGGCGACGCGCGCCCCGTCGAGCTGAAGCCGCGCCGCCGGGCCACCGGTGCCGGCCTCGTACCGCGCGACGTCGCGCTCGTCGACGACGACGGTGCGCCCGCCGAGGTCCTTGCCGACGTGGACTTCGTGATGGGGGAAGAAGCCCTCGCCCTGGTGCATCGCTGTATTCCTCGCTGACGAGCGTCGTAGCAGGGTCGCTGCCGTTCAGCCAATCGACCGACGCTCGCGTTCGATATCTCCGTGACAGGTGGTGCGATCTGCCCGAAGCGACGCGAACCGACGTCGCTCGCTGCGAGGATGCCTTTGATGCGGCAGTATCCTCGTTGGTCCTAGACCGATACTTCGCACAACTGTGGCAACTGCCACGCTTGGATGACGAGACGCATCGGCTCGAGGGTGCGATGTGGGCGCCGGCACCATTGGTGGAGTGATCAGCGGAACGCCGTGGTTGCGACCTCTGCGATCCGCGTGCGAAGAACGTCGACGGTGCTGCGTTTCGTGTTCGTGATGGCGGTGGCGGTGTGGCTCGGAACGGTGGTCTCGTTCTCGTTCCTCGTCCTGCCGACGATCCACGGTACGAGCGCGCCCGGCGACGCGGCGCGACTCCTGCGCCGTCTGTTCCCGCGGTACTACGGTGCCTGCATCGTGTGCGGCTTCATCGCCCTCGCGTCGGTATCGCTGGCGCGGAGCAGCGGCTTGCCGACGGGCGAGGCGTTGCGCCTCGCGGTGCCGGTCGCGGGTGGACTGCTCTGCAGCTTGCTCTCACAGTACGTCCTGCTGCCGCGCCTGCGCGCGCTGCCGAGTAGCGACGACGAGCGCTATCTGCGCCTGCATACGATCTCGAGCATGCTCAACTCGACGCTGCTCGCGCTCCTGCTGCTCGCGGTCGCGGGCGCGGTGATGCGCTGACGGACGCGACCCGCGCAGGCGCGTCGCATGGCGCGAATTGACGCTCCGGACCGCGACTCCTACAATCGCCGCCATGCCCGACGCGCTCGTCCCCTCCAGCGGCTGGCCGGTCTCGCACTGGTTCTACCGCATCGACCGCGCGCGGTGGCGCGCGCTCTCCGACGTGCAGCGCACGGCGGGGGTCGGCGAGGTACGCGCCTGGCTCGCCGGAGCGCTCGCCGAGGAAGGGCTGCAGCTCGTGCCGCTCGCCCTCGTTGGCAAGGGCGACATCGGTCTGATGGCCGTCCACCCCGACCTCCGCCGTCACCAGCAGCTCGCGCAGGAGCTGAAGGGGACGGCGTTCGGCGCGTGTCTCGATCCCGTCTACACGTTCCTCTCGATCTCGGAGGCGAGCGAGTACGTCACGAGCGACGCCGACTGGTCGCGGACGCTGATCGAGGAGCAGAAGGTCGATCCGACGTCGGCCGACTTCACCACGAAGATGGAGGCGTTTCGGAAGCGCATCGCGGCGTACCTGGAGGCGCGGCTCCATCCGCGGCTCCCCGACAACTTCCCGATCGTGTGCTTCTATCCGATGGCGAAGGCGCGCGAAGCGGAGCGCAACTGGTACACGCTTCCGTTCGACGAGCGGAAGAAGCTCATGCAGGGCCACGGCGACTCCGGACGGCGCTACGCGAGCCGCATCACCCAACTCATCACCAGCGCGACCGGGCTCGACGATTGGGAGTGGGGCGTGACGCTCTTCGCCCGCGACCTGAAGGCGATTCGCGACGTCGTCTACGAGATGCGCTTCGACGCCGCGAGCGCGCGCTACGGGCTCTTCGGCGCGTTCTACGTCGGCGTGCGCTTCGCGCCCGAGGAGCTGCCCGACATCCTCAGGCTGTAGGTGCGTCGTGACACGGAGCTTCCGGCCGTCGCGCCGCCACGCCTCGCGCTCCCAATCCAAGGCTGCCGCCGGCCCGACGCCCCGGTCGCTCGAGGAGGTCGTGCGCGAGGCGAAAGCGAAGCAGGCGGCGCGCGCGCAGGGCTATCGTGAGCGTTCGCTCGCGCTCAACGGGTGGATCTGCGCGCGCTGCGCCCGCGAGTTCGAGGCTGACACGCTGCATCTCCTCACCGTCCACCACAAAGACGGCAACCACGACAACAATCCGCCCGACGGTAGCAATTGGGAGAACCTGTGCGTCTACTGCCACGAGGCGGAGCACACGAAGGGCATCCTCGGCGACTATCTCACCGGTCGCGACGCGCCGAAGCGGCCGTGATGCGTGGCGTCGACCGCCGCGACAGCGGCGCGCATCTCGATAGAATGACCGTGTGAGCGACGGTTCCGATCCTTCGACGCTGCACGCATGGGCGGCGGTCGCGGACGCGATCCGCGGCACGACGCGCCGCCTCGAGAAAGGCGCCCTCCTCGCCGACTATCTCCCGCGCCTCGACGACGCGTCGCTGGCGATCGCGGCGCGCTTCTTCTCCGGTATCGTGTTCCCGCGCCACGACGCGCGGACGACGCAGGTCGGCGGGGCGATCGTGTTCGGCGCGCTCGCGGCGGTGAGCGGACGCGACGAGGCGGAGCTCGGCGAGCGCTACGTCGCCCATGGCGATCTCGGCGACCTCGCCGGCGAGGTGCTCGCCTCGTGGCCGGCGAGTCGCACGACGCTCGTCGCCGTCGAGCGCTTCTGCCGGACGCTCGCCGACGCCGGTGGCACGAACGCGCGGCGTGCGGCGACGCGGGAGATGCTCGGGGCGCTCGGTGCGCTCGAGGCACGCTATCTCCTCAAGCTCCTCGGCGGCGAGCTGCGCATCGGTCTCAAGGAAGCGCAAGTCGAGGAGGCGCTGGCGAAGACGTTCTCGTGTCCGCTCGCCGCGGTCCGCCGCGCCAATCTCCTGCGCGGCGACGTCGGCGAGGTCGCCCAGCTCGCGCGGTGGGGCGCTCTCGCGAGGGCGACGCTCGCGCTCTTCCATCCGATCGGCTTCATGCTGGCGGAGCCGCTGCCGACTGCCGAGGCCGTCGCCGCGGCGCTCCCGGCGCCGTTCGCCGTCGAGGACAAGTACGACGGCATCCGCGCCCAGGCGCACGTCGGCGACGGTCGCGTCGTCCTCTTCTCGCGGACGCTCGACGCGATCGATCACGGTTACCCGGAGGTGACTGCGGCGCTCGCGGCGCTGTCGTCGGGGCTCGTGCTCGACGGCGAGCTGATCGCGTACGATCCCGCGGCACCGGAGCGGGCGCTGCCGTTCAGCGCGTTGCAGCGGCGGCTCGGACGGAAACGTCCGCATGCGGCGCTCCTCGCCGAGGTGCCTGTCGCGCTCGTCGTGTACGACGTGCTCGCGGCCGAGGGGGCGCTCGTCGTCGACGAGCCGTACGGTGCACGGCGCGCGCGGCTCGAAGCGATCGCATGGCCCGGCGTCGGCGTGCGCCTCGCGCCGGCGACGCTCGTCGAAGATGCCGAGGGCGTCGAAGCCGCGTTCGTCGCCGCGCGCGCAGCGGGAAACGAAGGGATCATCGCCAAGGATCCGACGGCACCGTATGCGCCCGGCCGGCGCGGCGGCGCGTGGATCAAGCTCAAGCGGCCGCTCGCGACGCTCGATGTCGTCGTCGTCGCCGTCGAGCGCGGTCACGGTCGCCGGCGCGCCGTGCTCTCGGACTACACGTTCGCGGTGCGTGCGTCCGAGGACGATCCGACGCTCCTGACCGTCGGTAAAGCGTACAACGGCCTCACCGACGCCGAGATCGCGGCCATGACGCGACGCTTCGAGGCGCTCACGCTCGAGCGCGTCGGCGGCTTTCATCGTGTCCGCCCCGAGGTCGTCCTCGAGGTGACGTTCGATACGGTGCAGCCGTCGAGCCGCCACGCCGCGGGCTACGCGCTGCGCTTCCCGCGCATCGTCCGCATCCGCGACGACAAGCCCGTCGCGGAGATCGACAGCGTGGCGCGCGTCCGCGAGCTAGCGGGACAGTGAGGCGGGCGAAGCGCGGCACTGCAGCGGCGAAGCGCTGTCGCACGCTTCGCCGCTCCATCCGCTAGATCGACGCGCTACTGCGCGTCCCGATCGGTCAATCCTTCTTCTCGATGACGCCGCAGGCGATGCGGCCGCCGGAATTGCCGGACGGTTGCGTCGTGAGGTCGTCCGGATCGCCGTGAATGATGATCGACTTGCCGATGACGTCGCGATCGCCCGAGCCGACGCGCAGCGCGTCGGTCGTGATGGTGAACGTCGCGTTGCCGTTGGCGTCGGCTTCCATGTTGCCGAGATCGCCGGCGTGGCGCTTCGGGTCGGTCGGGCCGGCGTGCTGCCCGCCGCCCGGCGCGAAGTGACCGCCGGCCGACGACGCATCGGACGCGCTGCAGTCACCCTTCTCGTGTACGTGGATGCCGTGCTTGCCCGGAGAGAGGGACTTCACGTTCGCGACGACCTCGACCTTGTCGCCCTTCTGCGTGAACGTCACCGTTCCCGTGACTTGCGTACCGCTCTTCGGCTGCAACGTCGCGACTGCGACCTGGGAACCCTGCGAGCATGCGGCGGCTGACAGCATGACTACGGCGATGGCGATCATTCGATGCATGGATGCACCCTCCTCCCCGGATGTGATGTCGGCGCATGATGGCGATACGCCCTCACGAATGCAATTGCGGCCGTGGCCGGGATGGCCGGCTGTCGGTAGACTGCCGTCGTGTCGGCCACTGCCACCTCGAACGCCGCGCGCCCGCTGCGGCTCGGCGTCAGCAGCTGTCTTCTCGGCGCGGCCGTCCGCTACGACGGCGGCAACAAGCGCGACCGATTTCTGAGCGACGTCCTCGCGCCGTACGTCGAGTGGGTCCCCGTCTGTCCCGAGGTCGAGGCCGGGATGGGTGTGCCGCGGGAAGCCGTGCACCTCGTCGGCGATCCCACGGCGCCGCGCATGATCGGCACCCGCACGGGCCGCGATCATACGGTCGCGATGCGGCGCTTCGCGGCGGCGCGGGTGCGCGCGCTCGCGGCGCTCGACCTCTGCGGGTACGTCTTCAAGAAGGACTCGCCGAGTTGCGGTCTCGAGCGCGTACGCGTGTATGCCGCGAGCGGCACGCCGCCGCCGAGCGGCGCGTCGCGACGCACCCGCGCGTCTCAGGCGGGCGGTGCTCCGACCCGCCGCGGGCGCGGGCTCTTCGCGGCGGCGTTCACGGCCGCCTACCCCTCGATCCCCGTCGAGGAGGAAGGACGGTTGCAGGATCCGCTACTGCGCGAGAACTTCATCGAGCGCATCTTCTGCTATCGCCGGCTGCGATCGCTGCTCGTTCGCCCGACGCGGGGCGCGCTCGTCGCGTTCCACACCGCACACGAGTGTCTCATTCTGGCGCACAGCCCGCGCGCGTACGCCGCGCTCGGCCGGCTCGTCACCGCACGCGGTGGCGCGCGCCCGGCCGCGCACGCGCGCCGCTACGGCGATGGCTTGATGGCGGCCCTCGCCGTCCCGGCGACCGTGACCAAGCACGTGAACGTCCTGCAGCACATCGCCGGGTTCTGCCGTGCGCACCTCTCGTCCGGCGAGCGCCGTGAGCTCGCCACCGTGATCGACGATTATCGACGCGGCATCGTGCCGCTCGTGGTTCCGATCAGGCTCGTGCGCCATCACGTCGAGCGGCACGACGTCGCGTACATGAAGATGCAGGTCTACCTGAACCCGCACCCGAAGGAGCTGATGCTTCGCAACCACGTCTGACGCGGCCGGGGGGCCGCATGTGGTGCGCGCCGCTCGCATGGAGGCGGCGTAACAGACGGCGTGACAGGAGGTGCGGCGTCGTCCGAGGCGCCCGCGTACCGCGCTCAGCTGCCGCCGCCGAGCGCGCGGCTGCGGAGCCGACTGCGCACGGCGCCGAGATCGCCGACTTCGATCGGCACGCCGTCGGCGAACGCGATCACCTGGCCCGAGAGCGGCGACAGGCGCGCGCCCGGAGTCAAGATGCCGACGAGGTTCAGAGGATCGCCGGCGGCGACGACGACGACGTGGCCGTGGTCGTTCTCGCGGCGCGCGGCGCGCAGTGCCTCGACCGCTTCTGGCAGCGCGAACTGCTCGCCGACGAGGCCGGCGATGAAGCGCCCGCCGCGCACCTCACCGCGCGCCTCCAGTCGGCGATAGACGCCGAGCAGCGTCCGCCACGGCGGCACCAGCGTCTCGCGGGCGAGAAGCTCGCGCACGACGACGCCGTAGCGGCGCAGCAGCTGCCGTGCCGCGTCTTCGGCGAGATCGTCGGTGCGCGCCTCGCCCGGCCGTGGACGGAGCAGTGCCCAGCGGCCGATCGGCAGCGACCGGCGCGGCGCGCGGCCGCCGCGCAGCGCCCGCAAACGGCGCTCGGGACGCGGCGACTCGGGCGGTGCGAGGAGCGCGCGCAGTCCGGCGAAGCCGTCGCCAGTCACCAGCCCGCGCGCGACGAGCTCCCAGAGCGCGTCCTCGGCGGCGCTCGGGAGTAGCCCGGTCGCGCGTGCGATGTCGCCGAGAAACGAGGCGCCCTCGCGGCCGAGGAAGTCGGCGATGATCCGCGCCTGGTGCGAGAGCGGGACGTCGCCACGATCGCCGCGCGTCGCGAGCAGGGGAGCCAAGTCGTCGCGCAGGGCGAGGGCGAGCGGGGCGACGCGGGTCGGTGCGGCACGGCGGCGGGCGGTGCGGGAGCCCGCGAGCCGGGTCCTCGCGGCGACGGCCCCGCCGCGCCCGCGTCGCGCGTCGCGGGCGCGCTCGGCGCCGGCTGCGGCGTCATCCGCCGGCTCGTCGTCGCGCGCGGCCGCCGGCGGCGAGAAGCGTCCCCACGCGACGACGCCGCCGAGACAGAGCTCATCGAGCAACGTCGGCTCGTAATCCTCGACGCGCGCCGCGAGCACGCTCTGCTCCCATGACGGTGCCGGCAGCTCGAGGCCGTGCAGCTGGCGGATCACGGCGGCCAGGCCGTCACGCCCGTGGAGACGCGTCCCCGGCATGAGGTGCTGCCAGCGAAACAGGTAGCGCAGGAAGTCCGCCGGCTGCACGGGCTCGATCTCGCGCCGCAGCCGGCCGATCGTCATGCGATGAATGCGTGCGAGGAGCCGGCGCTCGCACCACTCGACGCCGTCGACGCCGGGAGTGAATCGGCCTTGCAGCGTGATGCCTTCCGATTCGAGGCGTGCGAGGGCGGCGTCGACACCCTGGGACGTGAGACCGATGCGCTCCGCGAGCTGCGCGACCGTCGTCGGTCCGACGCACTCGAGCCACCCGCGCACGATCGCCGTGCACGCCGACTCGGCGTCGAGCTCGGGATCGGGATAGGCAGCCAGGTGTCGCTCGCCCTCGGCCGTGAGCGTCACGTGCGCGGCGGCGAGCGCGCGCCGCGCGAGCGCGACGCGCTCGGTCGCGACGACGCCGCGCCGCGCGCGCGTGCCGGCGTGCCAGCCCACGTCGGCGACGCGGCCGGATGCTCGGAGCACGTCGGCGAAACCCTCCCAGTCGCCGAGGTCCTCGAGCGGTAGGACGACCAGACTCAAGAGCGCGTCGTGCAGCTCGTCGGGCTCGCGCACGTCGGGCCACGCTTGGCGGCGCACCTCGTCGATTGCCGCCGCGTCGAGCGCGCCGATCCCGGCAGCGAGATCGGGATCGGTGCGGCGCAGCGCCACGGCGCGGGCGCGGCGCTCCTCGAGCGGTGCGTCGTCGAGGTACGCGTACGGGTTGGCGTTCAGGATCTCGTGCGACATCGGCGACGGGGCAGGGGTCTCGACCGCGACCGTCCGGATCGTCCCGCGCTCGATCGCGGTCAGCACCGCGCGCAGACCATCGACGTCCATCGCCTCGTGCAGGCAATTGGCGAGCGTTTCGTCGACGAGCGGGTGCTCGGGCGGCACGATCGGTCCGACGTGGTTGTCGCCGCACGCGACCTGCGCCGGGAAGACGGCCGCCAGGAGGTCCTCGGCGCGCATGCGTTGGATCGGCATCGGCACGCGCTGCCCGCCGATGTGGCGCAGGAGCGCGAGGGCGCGCGTCGCGTTCCATCGCCAGCGGGTGCCGAACATCGGTGCCGCGAGCGCCGCCTGGACGAGGTCGGCGTCGAGGGTCGTGTGCCGCACCATTGCGAAGACCGTTGCCAATGGGAAGCTGTGCTGCTCGCCGAGCGAGACGACGATGCCGTCGTCGGTCGCTGCCGCTTGCAGCTCGAGATCGAAGCTCACGCAGAACCGCTTGCGGAGCGCGAGGCCCCACGCGCGGTTCACGGCACCGCCGAACGGCGCGTGCAGAACGAGCTGCATGCCGCCGCTCTCATCGAAGAAACGCTCGGCCACGACCGTGTCGCACGTCGGCACGGTGCCGAGCATGGCGAGCGTCGCGCGCACGTACTCGACGATCTGCTCGGCGCCTCCGCGATCGACGCCGCATTCGGCGACGAGCCAGTCAACGACGGGGGCGAAGCGCGCCTCGCCATGCACGGCGTCCGCGCCCGTGGAATCGCCGGCGTCGTCGATGCTCGGCACCGCCGCGTCGCCGCCGACGTCGAGCGGCGCGTCGGTGACGACGACCTCGCGCACGCGCGCCGCGACCTCCGTCCGGAGATCGGAGACCGCGCGCGACAGCTCGAGCGTCCGCGCCGGTGACTCGCCGAGCCAGAAGGGGATCGTCGGCGGCGTCTGTCCCGCGTCCTCGACACGCACGCGCCCCGCCTCGACGCGGCGGATACGCCACGAGTGGTTGCCGAGGAGGAAGATGTCGCCCGCCATGCTCTCGACGGCGAAGTCCTCGTTCACCTTGCCGACGTGCGCGCCCGTCGGCTCCTCGACGACCTCGTAATCGGCGGTGTCGGGAATCGCGCCGCCGCTGGTGATCGCGGCAAGGCGGGCGCCGCGGCGGCCGCGGATGCGGCCGTGGACGCGGTCGTGATGCAGGTGCGCCGAGCGCCGCCCGCGGCGGGTCGCGACGCCTTCCGCGAGCATCGTCAGCACCGCGTCGAACTCGGCGCGCGTCACGTCGCGGTACGGGTAGGCGCCGCGGACGAGCGCCCAGAGATCGTCCTCCGCGATGTCCTCGGCGGCGGCGGTCGCGACCATTTGCTGCGCGAGGACGTCGAGCGGCTTCGCCGGCAGGTGCATCGTGTCGAGCTCGCCGGCGCGGATCGCGCGGACGGCGGCGGCGGTCTGCACCAGCTCGTCGCGCGTCAGCGGAAAGAAGACGCCCTTCGGGACGCTGCCGAGCCAGTGTCCGGAGCGGCCGACCCGTTGCAGCAAGGTCGCAAGCGCGCGCGGCGCGCCGATGTGGCAGACGAGGTCGACGTGACCGACGTCGATGCCGAGCTCGAGCGAGGCGGTGGCGACGACGACCGGCACCGCCCCCGACTTGAGTCGCTGCTCGGCGTCGAGACGGATGCGCTTCGCGAGGCTGCCGTGGTGGGCGACGACGCACTCGTCGCCGAGGCGCTCGCTGAGCGCGTGCGCGACGCGCTCGACGAGCCGGCGCGTGTTGACGAAGACGATCGTCGTCCGGTGCGTGCCGACGTGGCCGACGATGCGGTCGTAGATCTCGGCCCAGAGCTCGTGCGTTGCCATCGGCCCGAGCTCGAGGCCGGTCGTCTCGATCGCGAGCTCCATCGCCCGCCGGTGCCCGGTGTCGACGATCTCGCAATCGGGCGTGCCGTCCGGCAGGACCCGCCGCGTGCCGACGAGGAGGCGCGCGATCTCCGCGATCGGCTTCTGCGTCGCCGAGAGGCCGATCCGTTGCACGCGCCGGCCGGCGAGCGCGTCGAGGCGCTCGAGCGAGAGCGCGAGGTGCGCGCCGCGCTTGTCGCCGGCGACGGCGTGGATCTCGTCGACGATCACCGTCCGCGCGTCGGCGAGCGCGCGCCGGCTCTTCTCGGCGGTGAGCAGGATGTAGAACGACTCGGGCGTCGTGATGAGGATGTGCGGCGGCCGCTTCGTCATCGCCTGCCGCTCGGCGGGCGGCGTGTCGCCGCTCCGCACCGCGACGCGGATCGGCGGCAGCGCGTGGCCGGCGGCGAGCGCACGCGCGCGGATCTCCGCGAGCGGCTCTTCCAGGTTTCGTTGGATGTCGTTGCCTAGCGCCTTCAGCGGCGACACGTAGACGACCCGCGTGCGGTCGTCGAGCCAGCCGCTCCGTGCCTGACGGACGAGCTCGTCGATCGCCCAGAGAAACGCCGCGAGGGTCTTCCCGGAACCCGTCGGCGCGGCGATGAGCGCGTCGCGTCCGGCGGCGATCGCGCGCCAGCCCGCCTCCTGCGGCGGCGTCGGCGCCGCGAAGCGCGCGCGAAACCACTCGGCGACGAGCGGATCGAACCCGATGTCATGCATGCGCGGTGTGCATCCTACCAGCGCCTCCGGCCACGCGCACCTCGCGGCGGCCTTGGGACACGACCCGCCGCGCGATTTCTGTTGACCGTGGTCTGCGCACTGCAGTATCGAAGGGCCGAATCCCGCGTTGCAGTCGCGGCCCCGGTGCGTCGAAAGGAGTCCCGATTCGT
>VBKW01000122.1:5800-9259 GCA_005879405.1 Deltaproteobacteria bacterium | reverse complement strand
GCACGAACCGGCGGACGGTGATGTTCTCGCCGAGCTTGCCGATCGCGTCGGTGACGACCTGGCGCACCGACTTGCCCGGCTCCTTGATGTACTCCTGCTCGAGGAGACACACCTCGGACGCGTACTTCTCGACCTTGCCATCGACCATCTTCGCGACGACCTGCGGCGGCTTCCCCGACTGCGCCGCCTGCGCCGCGTAGATCTCACGCTCGTGCGCGATCTCCGCCGCGGGGATGTCCTCCTTCGCGACGTAGAGCGGGCTCGCCGCGGCGACCTGCATCGCGAGGTCGCGGACGAGCTGTTGGAACGGCTCGGTGCGGGCGACGAAATCGGTCTCGCAATTCACCTCGATGAGGACGCCGATCTTGCCGCCGGCGTGGATGTACGAGCCGACGAGGCCCTCGGCCGTCGCGCGGCCGGCTTTCTTCGCCGCCGCCGCGAGGCCGCGCTCGCGGAGGTAGCGCACCGCTCCGTCGAGGTCGCCGCCGGTCTCGCGCAGCGCGGTCTTGCAATCCATGAAGCCCGCGCCCGTCTTCTCGCGCAGGTCCTTCACGAGTTGCGCGTTCACCTGCGCATTCACCTCGCTCATCCGATCTCGCCCCCCATCGGCTCCGCCCCCGCGCCGCGCTCCGCGGACCCCGTCGCTTCACCGCCCTCTTCCTCCTCGACGCCTTGACCGCGCTGCCGCTCCTCGTAGAGCTCGCGCCCTTCGATGACGGCGTCGGCGATCGCGGTGCAGAACAGCCGGATCGCACGGATCGCGTCGTCGTTGCCGGGGATCTTGTAGTCGATGACGTCGGGATCGCAGTTGGTATCGACGGCGGCGACGACCGGGATACCGAGCTTGTTCGCCTCCCTGACCGCGATCTCCTCCTTCTTCGGATCGACGACGAAGAGGGCGTCGGGAAGCTTCTTCATGTTGCGGATACCGCCGAGCGACGCCATGAGCTTGTCGCGCTCGCGCCGCACCGTGATCATCTCTTTCTTCGTGAGCGCCTCGAGCATCGTCTCTCTCTCCAGCGTCTCGTCGAGCTTGCGCAGGCGATCGATCGACTGCTTGATCGTCTGGAAGTTGGTGAGCATGCCGCCGAGCCAGCGGTTCGTGACGTAGAACATCTCACAGCGCTCCGCCTCTTCGCGAATCGCGTCCTGGGCCTGCTTCTTGGTGCCGACGAAGAGCACCGCGCCGCCCTGCGCCGCCAGCTCGCGCACGAACGCGTAGGCGTCGCGGAACATCTTCACCGTCTGCTGCAGATCGATGATGTAGATGCCGTTCCGCGCGCCGAAGATGTACGGCTTCATCTTGGGATTCCAGCGGCTGGTCTGGTGGCCGAAGTGGACACCTGCCTCCAGCAGCTGTTTCATCGTCACTTCGCTCATACCGATCCTTTCATGCGCACTCCTTCACGTGGACATCCAAGGGAGACTGCGACCATTTCAGGGAACCAGACGCACCCGTGGCACGCAAACGTGCCTATATAGCAAGAACCTGCGCGGCGGCGCAACGTCGCATGCGCGCTGCAGGTCGCGCCCGCGCTACTCGCCTACGTCCGCGGCTTCGCGCGTTTTCGGCGCCGCGAGTGCCACGCGGAGCGGCTGGTGGCGTTTTCCTGCAAGAGGCGCGGCTTCGCCCGATCTGCAGCGGCCGGCGCGTGGTGAGCGCGCGGCACAGTTGGTCGGTCACGTGCTCCCGGCAGTTCCCATCCGCCAGTGGGTGCCGAGCTTGCCGCATCGCCAGCGCCATCTGTTCGGGTGGGATCACGGGCCGCTCCTCCGCCGCCGACGACTCGCGCCGACGGCCGCGGACAAGGAGTTGGAACAGATCTCTTCGCCGACACCGCGCCTCTCCTCGGCGCCCTCGCGTCGGCGTCGTGAAGGGCGCAGCGTCTCCGGTGCGCGCGCGGGTGCGCCCGTGCTGCGGATTGGGTGCGATCCGGACGCCCCGTGGTGACCTCGCGCGGTCCACGCCACGCGCATCGCGAAGGGCTCGACCTCCCATGCGAACCGCAGCGTACTCCCCGACGATCCGCCGACGCGATGGCCGCGTTTGCGACATCCTGGCTCACGCGTGGAGCGACGGGACGCGGCAGTTACTCTTTCATCGATCCGGCCGTAATGCTCGATCGTGCAAACGCGCCACAGATCTCGCACGCATGCAAGATTAATTCGGAGGGATTTTATTGCGCCCAAATGGGGCACAAATTGTTCGTATGTGCCAGTAAGATTAATTACTTTTCGATTGACATGCGCTTCCAATACTAGGTACCAGCGCAGCACGCACGTTATTCAACCGGCCATGGGTCACAGCGGTACTAGGTCGCCCGAATCATGACTCGTGTACGGAAGTATTAGGCCGCCCCAGGTCACGACGGCAACGACTCCATAGGAGTCTGTAGGAGACTCGCGATGCGCTCCCCCCTGCGCTGGATGGTTTCGCTCACTAGGAGCGCGTACGTCGTCGCGCTACTCGGCGGCTTCGCGCTGAGCATGATCGCGGAGACGTCCGCGTACGCCGACTCAGCAGTTCCGACGTCGATCGTGGCGACCAATCTCGGTGGCGGCGTCGTCTCCTTCTCAGGCGGGTGGTCGTGGCCTGGGTGCTCCGGTACGACGAAGCTGGTCGGCTATTCGTTGTTCCAGAGCCCGAACACGCCCGCCATCGAAGGCGGGACGCTCGACGGTACGGGCGCGAACGTCAACGTCATCCCCGGCGGATGTCAGGGCGCGAGCGGAACGTGGGGTCCGAAAGCGTACGCGTTCCCGCCGGGCAGCTATACCGTGTGCGTCGCCACGTACCACGTCGCGGCTGGCTCGATCGGCGGTACGGGGAACCATTCGGATGATCCAGACGGCTCCGACCGGAATACCGACAATAGCTGGGACTTTAACGGGATGCTGTTTTTGGCGGCCGAATGCACGTCGTTCACGGTCGCGAGTCCCACAGCGACGCCCACTCTGACGCCCACGGCAACGGCGACATCCACGGCAACGGCCACGCCGACGCGCACCGCGACGCCGACGGCGACCGCAACCCCGACGGCGACTGCAACGGCAACGGCAACCGCGACCGCGACCCCAACCGTGACGGCGACCGCCACGCCTACGGCGACGCCGACGCTCACCGCGACCCCGACCCCGACCGCAACGCCAACGGCGACTGCAACGGCAACCGCGATCGCGACCGCGACCCCAACGGCGACGGCGACCGCCACGCCTACGGCGACGCCGACGCCCACCGCGACCCCGACCCCGACCGCAACGCCAACGGCAACCGCCACGGCAACCGAGACCGAGACCGCGACCCCGACAGCGACGGCGACCGCCACACGTACCGCGACGCCGACGCTCACCGCGACCCCGACGCCAACGCCAACGGCGACCGCCACGGCAACCGAGACCGCAACCCCAACGGCGACGGCGACCGCCACACGTACCGCGACGCCGACGCTCACCGCGACT
>VBKW01000122.1:210-5752 GCA_005879405.1 Deltaproteobacteria bacterium | reverse complement strand
TCGACGGCAACGCCAACGATGACCGCAACGGCAACGGCAACCGCGACGGCCACGCGCACGGCCACCGCCACGCCGACCGCCACCGCCACACCGACGGCCACCGCCACGTCGACCGCCACCGCCACGTCGACCGCCACCGCCACGCCGACCGCCACCGCCACGCCGACGGCTACCGCCAGGCCGACCGCCACCGCGTCGCCGACCGCGACATCCACTCCGACCGGCACGCCGACGACAACACCGACACCGACAGCCACGGGGCCGACGCCGACGCCGACCGCGACTGCGTCGCCCATCCCGTTCCAGTGCTACGAAACCGGCCGCACACTCTTCACGCGGTTCACCGTCTCACTCGACGACCGATTCGGACCGAGCACGGTCGAGCTCATTCGACCGCACCGGATCTGCAATCCTGCCAGCGTGAACGGGGCTGATCCGAGCGCCGTCGATGATCCCGAGCATCTGGTCGGCTACGTCATCCACCAGACCGCGCCGCGTTTCGCCAAGATCACGAACGAGGTGGTGACGGACCAGTTTGGGACCCTCACTGTGGATCTCGTGAGGCCCGACTACCTCAAGGTCCCGAGCGCGAAGAGTCTGACGAGCCCGCCGCCGCCGCTCGTCGACCCGACGCTCAACCACTTCAAGTGTTACACGGTGAAACACGGGATCCGGCGTATCCCGCTGGTCACGATCGATGACGAGTTCGGATCGTTGAACCTGAGGGTGAGAAAAGCTTTCCGACTCTGCGTCCCTGCCGACAAGAATGGCGAGGGCATCAGCGATCCGCAGATTCCGCTGATGTGCTACCTCGTGAAACCGGCCATCGGGGCGCCACCTTTCCACCCCCCCGTCGATCCGGTCTTCGTCAACAACCAGTTCGGTCAGACCACGTACGAAGTCGAACACCTGCACGAACTCTGCGTGCCAGCGACGCTCGGGCCGTAAGGACCCGCGCTCCACGGCGGCGAGTGGTCAGTTCGACTGACCCACTCGCCGGTCGCCGATCTCCTTACGGGTATCCGAGAGCGGCGTTATGTCGCCGACGACGCATCGTGCGCGATGCGTGGGCGAGCGCGAGGAGCGCGTTCGCGTCGAGCAGGTCCGTCACGGAAGTCGGACGGCACGCCTTAGTGAAGACGGCGCGTCGTGAACTGCGGGGTTACGAGTTCATCGACTCGAGGAACTCTTGATTGTCCTTCGTGCCGTGGACCTTGTCGATCAAGAATTCCATCGCCTCGACCGTATTCAGCTGGGCCAGGAGCTTTCGCAAAATCCAGACGCGGTTCAGGACCTCGCGGGGCAGCAACAGCTCCTCCTTGCGCGTTCCGGAACGATTGATGTCCAACGCCGGGAAGATGCGCTTGTCCATCAAGCGGCGGTCGAGGTGGATTTCCATGTTGCCGGTGCCTTTGAACTCTTCGAAGATTACTTCGTCCATGCGGCTGCCGGTGTCGACGAGCGCGGTGCCGATGATCGTGAGGCTGCCGCCGTCCTCGATGTTTCTGGCGGCGCCGAAGAATTTCTTGGGGCCTCTCAGCGCATTCGAGTCGACGCCGCCGGAGAGGATTTTGCCGCTCGGCGGAACGACCGAGTTGTAGGCGCGGGCGAGGCGCGTGATCGAGTCTAAGAGGATGACGACGTCCTTGCCGTGCTCGACTAAGCGCTTCGCCTTCTCGATGACCATCTCGGCGACCTGGACGTGGCGCGTCGCGGGCTCGTCGAAGGTGGAGCTCACGACCTCGCCTTGCACCGAGCGCTGCATGTCGGTGACCTCTTCCGGGCGCTCGTCGATCAACAGCACGATCAGCACCACCTCTTTGTCATTGTGTGTGATGCCGTGCGCGAGGTTCTGCAGCATCATCGTCTTGCCGGTGCGCGGGGCGGCGACGATGAGGCCGCGCTGTCCTTTGCCGATCGGCGTCACGAGATCGATGATGCGCGTCGTGTACTCGGTCGGGTTGTGCTCGAGACGGAGGTGCTCATCGGGATAGAGCGGCGTGAGGTTGTCGAAGAGGATCTTCTCGCGCGCACGCTCGGGCTCCTCGTAGTTGATGGCCTCGACCTTGAGTAGCGCGAAGTAGCGCTCGCCCTCTTTCGGCGGCCGGATCTGCCCCGAGACGACGTCGCCGGTGCGGAGATTGAAGCGACGGATCTGACTCGGTGAGATGTAGATGTCGTCGGGACCGGGCAGGTAGTTGTAGTCGGGCGCGCGCAGGAAGCCGAAGCCGTCCGGCAGGATCTCGAGGACGCCTTCGCCGTAGATGAAGCCGTTCTGCTCCGTCTGCGCCTGCAGGATCGCGAAGATCAGCTCCTGCTTGCGCATCGCCGACGAGCCCTCGACGTTGAAGTCGCGGGCGAGCTGCGCGAGCTCGCTGATTTTCTTGTCCTTCAGCAGCTTGAGATTCAGACCGGACGGCGGTGCCGGCGCCGTGGACGCCGGCGGTGCCGGCGCCGCCGACGCCGGCGGTGCCGACGCGACGGCGGGCCCGCGCTGCGGCGCGGCGGCTACGGCCGGGGCGGCTGGTGGTGCTGCCGCCGGGTCCGGGCCGGAATCGCCGTTCGGGCGCTCCTCTTGAGCTTGCTGAGCGTCAGCGCGTGCGCGGTTTCTTACCATACGAGCTCCTCTTCAGGACTTTGTTCTCGGGGCAGAGCCTTCAATGAACAATGGGCGACGGGGTCACGGAGGCGGGAGCGTTACAAACGATACGTGCGTGCTACTGGACAGTCCAGCGACCGAGACTAGCGACCCTTCGCCCCCGTCCCCTCACCGGCGACGTACGCGCCGGGATCCGTCATCCCTCCGAGTTCTCCCGTATATGAAATGGTCACGATGACATGACCGCAAAAGGGAATAGTGTCTCGAGGAGTGATTCGCTTTAAACGTGAGGGCGATACCGAAGCAAGGTCCCCTCCCACCACCACGACTCCTGACCGACGCTAGTGGATGATGTCGAGGTTGTCAATAGTTTCGTCACGACGGTGCTGTCCGAAGGGATACCAGCAGGTGCGCCATGTCGGGCCAGAGCGGCGCGACGAGCTGCAGCCGGCCGCCCGTCTGGGGATGCGTCACCGCGAGCGATGCGGCGTGCAACGCCTGCCGGTCGATCGCGGCCGTCGCGTCCTTACCACCGCGCGCGCCGCCGTACACTGCGTCGCCGACGATCGGGTGACCGCGCGCCGCCAAGTGGACGCGGATCTGGTGTGTGCGCCCCGTCTCCGGCGCCGCTTCGACGAGCGTCGCGCCAGCGAAGCGCTCGAGCACGCGGACGCGCGTGAGCGCGGCACGGCCGCGGCGCGCGCGCGTCGACATCTTCTTGCGCTCGGTCGGATGGCGTCCGATCGGCGCGTCGATCACGAGCTCGTCGCGGCGGACGACACCGCGGACGACGGCGAGGTAGCGCTTTGCCACCGTGCGGTCGTGAAATTGCCGCGCCAGGTGCTCGAGCGCCGCCAGGGTGCGCGCGATCACCATGACGCCGGAGGTATCGCGGTCGAGCCGGTGCACGATCCCCGGACGCGCGTCGTCGCTCGCCGGGAGTCGCCCCCAGCGGTGCAGGAGCGCGTTCACCAGCGTTCCCTGCCACCGTCCCGGCGCCGGATGCACCACCATCCCCGGCGCTTTATTGATCGCGATCACCAGCTCGTCCTCGTACAGCACCTCGAGCGGGAGGTCCTCGGGCTCGGCGCGCGCCGGCGGCGGCGGCGTGATGTCGACGGCGATCCGCTCGCCCACGCGGACGACGTACCCCGGTTTGCGCACGACGCCGTCGACGCGCACCGCCGCCGCATCAATGAGGTGCCGCGCCTGTGACCGCGACAATCCGAGCCCGCCCGCGGCGACGTACGCGTCGAGCCGGCGCCCGGCGGCGTCGGCATCGACGACGAGCGTGTGCGACGTCGTGAGCCGCGATGCCTCGCGCGACGCCATCGCCGGCGCCGCGGCTCAGCCGCCGTTCGCCGCCGGCGTGCGCGCGAGCACCGCACGCGCGGCGTCGGCGTCGCGCCGAATCTGCGCCACCAACGCGTCGACGCCCGTGAATGCGATCTCGCCGCGCAGCCGCTCGACGAAGACCACGCGGCAGCGCCGTCCGTAAACGTCGCCGTTGAACTCGAAGAGGTGCGCTTCGAGCGTGCGCGCGTTGTCACCGAAGGTCGGATTGCGCCCGATGTTCGCGACGCCGTCGCGGTGGATCGCGGCACAATCGGCGCCGCCGCGCCCGCGTTGCGCCTCGACCTCGACCCGCACCGCGTACACGCCGTCGGGTGGATGGAGGCCAACGGGCGCGCGCACGTTCACCGTCGGGAATCCGAGCGTCGCGCCGCGGCGTTTGCCGACGACGACGCGGCCGACAACCGCGTACGGCCGACCGAGGAGCGCCGCCGCGAGGCGCACGTCGCCGGACTCGATCACGCGCCGGACGAGCGAGCTCGAGACGACGTGTCCGTCGACCTCGACCGGTCCGATCACCTCGACGTCGAAGCCCAGGCGTCCGCCCAGCCGCTCGAGCAGCGTCGCGTTGCCGCGGCGCTGGTGGCCGAAGTTGACGCTGTGGCCGACGATCACCCGTGCCACCTGCAAACGGGTGACGAGAAAGCGCTCGACGAACGTCTCGGGCTCGAGCATCGCGAAGGCACGCGTGAAGTGCTGCAGCACCAGCACGTCGACGCCGCTCGCCGCGGTCCAGCGTACCTTCTCGCGCAGCGGTGTCAGCAGGCTCGGCGCGGCTTGCGGCCGCAAGACGGACGTCGGATGCGGATGGAAGGTGATCGCGACGCCGTCGGTCCCGCGCGCCCGCGCCTCGGCGACGACGCGCGCGAGAATCGCTTGGTGGCCACGATGGACGCCGTCGAAGTTTCCGAGGGTGACGACGGGCGCAGCGAAGCGTCGCGGATGCGACGCGATGTGGCGGATCAGCTGCACGACGGCGACGAGGAGCAACGCAGCCGGCGACTGCGAGGGCCGCGCGATCCGCTGCCGATCTGACCGGTACAGTCCACTAGGCGCCGAGCAGCCGCAGCTTCTCTTTCGCCTGCCCCGCCTCCGGCGACGCCGGGTAGTCGTTCACGACTTTTTGGAACGCGAGTCGCGCCTCGGTCTTGTTGCCCATCTCGAGGAACGAGAGCCCGATCTTGAGGAGCGCGGGCGCCGCGCGGTCGCTCTTCGCGTAGTGCTGCCGGACCTCGTTGAACTGGAGAATCGCCTGCGAATAGTCGCCGAGCGCGTAGTAGCACTCGCCGATCCAGTAGTGCGCGTTGCCGGCGAGCGGCGAGTCGGGATTCGTGCGCAGGAACTCGCGGAGCTGTTGGATGGCGCGGTCGTACTCCTTCTGTCGGACGAGGGTGATCGCCGCGCGATATTGATCCGGTGTGTCCGCGGCATTGTCGCGGTCCGCGGATGCGCTTGCGACCCGCGGCGCCTCCGGCGCCGACGCGCCTCCGGTCGTCGGCGGCGGTGCAGCGGTCTGCGGTCCACCGACATCGATCGGTGCTCCGCCCTCCGTGGAGCCTCCCGGACGTCCCTGCTCGATCGCCGCGAGGC
>VBKW01000122.1:0-195 GCA_005879405.1 Deltaproteobacteria bacterium | reverse complement strand
CCGCATGCCGACTCTCCTGCACCCTCCCGCGCGTCGCCGCGAGGTCGCGCTGCAGGCTGTCGAGCGTCGCCCGCGTGTCCGCGAGCTGCGTTCGAATGGCCCGCTGCTCCTGCCGGATCTCCGACATATCCGCCTGCGTCGCACACCCCGCGACGCCCGCAATCCCAATCGCGATCAACGCTTTCCGGGGCGTCA
>VBKW01000121.1 GCA_005879405.1 Deltaproteobacteria bacterium | reverse complement strand
GAGAAGAGCGCGATCGAACAGCGCCGCGACCGGCACCGCGCGCGGCGCGAGCTGCGGCGGCCGGGCGAACGCGAGCAGCGACGAGATGACGTTGCTCAGCCGGTCGATCTCCGCCGTGATGAAGGTGCAGGCGCGCTGCGCCTCGGCGTCGCCGGGCGCCGCAGACTCGGAGAGCCCCTGCGCGGCGGAGCGAATCACGGCGAGCGGATTCCGCACCTCGTGCGCGATCGCCGTCGCCAATTGCCCGAGCGCCGCGAGCTTCTCGCTCTGCACGAGACGCGCACGCGCCGCGCTGATCGTCTCCACTTGCGCGCGGATCACCGCCGCCGCTTGGCGATCGCGGCGCCGCGCCTCCATCAACGCGCCGACCAGATACCCGAAGAGCGCCAGCGACGACGCGAAGAACGCGGCGACGAGCAGCGTCACGTCGCGCCCGTTCATCGCGAACGTGATGCCGAATCCCGACAGCATCGCGGTGTCGACGAGCGCGAGGACGATCCCGGCCGCGGCCCCCCACCAACGTTCGTGGCCGAGCGGCCGGTCGCCGTGGAGCGGCGTGCTCGCGTTCGCGGGGGATTCGGTGTGGCGTGTGGTGGCGGTCATGGTTGGAGGCGTCGTGGATCGCGGTCCGAAACGGTGCAATCGCCGCGCCGCCGCGATTGTTCCGCACGCGGCGTGCGCGGCGCAACCCGCCACGGAAACCCGGTACTGGGGCAATTTGCGTCGCGATACTTCGTTGCTCGGTCGCTCCGCTGCTCGGCGTAGCTCCCGCTACGCCTGCGCTGCTTGTCCTCGCTTGACGAGGGCTCGCTTCCCTCGCGCCTCGTCTCGCTCGCAACTTGCCCCAGTCCCACCTGAGCAAAGTGACCCAGTACCGGAAACCCGGCGATGCGGGTCGCGGCGCACGTTGCACCGGCGCCACGCGCCGTTGCGGCGGCACCACGCGTCGACGTGGCGCCGGCCTCGTCGCGTGCGTAACGCCGTGAGCGTCACGCTTGGCACGCGCGTTGAATCCGCTTCTCGGCATGCGCCGCGAACGGCGCATGAAAAGGAGGCGTCATGAACATCAAGCAGATCGGCATCGGGTTGATCCTTGCGGACTTCGTCGCGCTCACCGCGTACGCGATTTGGCAGTACGGCTACGCGGCGTTCTTCGATCTCGCCACGATGAACGCCATCACGGTGCAGGTCTCGATCGACCTCGTGATCGCGCTCGCGATCGTGTCCGTGTGGATGGTGGGCGACGCGCGTGCACGTGGCGCGTCGGCGGTTCCGTACCTCGTGCTCACGCTCTTTCTCGGCAGCATCGGACCGCTGGTCTACCTCTTTCGCCGCTTCGGCGAGGAGCCGGCAACCGCCCCGGCGCGGATGCCGCGGGTCAGCCATGCCTGAAGGCGAAGGGCGCCGCCGCGCCCGCGCGCTCGTGCGGACGCTCGGGTGCGTGGTCGTCGGCGGCGCGCTCGTTGTGGCGGCGATCGGCGCCGTCACGGGAATCGCGGCGCTGGCGGTCCTCGGTCTCGTCGTCGCCGCGGAGGAGACGCTCGAGTTCGCGGTCGTCGCGAGCGTGCTCCGTATCGACCGTGCGCCGGTGAGTCGTCGCGTCATGCCGACGCGGCTCGTGACGCGGTCGTCGACGGCGCTTGAGCGCGCGACGTCCATCGCGTAGTCGGAGGAGCATGATCGTTCTCTACTTCGCGCCGGGGACGCGTTCGATTCGGGTCCGTTGGCTGCTCGAGGAGCTCGGCCTGCCCTACGTTCTCCGACGCGTCACGTTCAAACCGCCGCAGGAGAAGGTCTTCGCGCAGGATACGCCGCTCGGGAGGCTGCCCGTCATCGAGGACGGCGAGATGACGATGTGTGAGTCGGGCGCGATCATCGAGTACGTCCTCGAGCGCTACGGCAACGGCCGTTTGGCGCCGCCGGTCGGCTCACCGCTGCGCGGCGAGTTCCTGCAGTGGATGTATTTCGCCGAGGCATCCGCGTTTCCGCCGCTCGGCGTGATCGTGCGCCACGCGCTGTACAAGGGCGACGCCGACAAGGTGGCCGGCGCGATCAGCGACGCTCGCGAGCGCGCGCGGACCGCGCTCGATTTCGTCGAGCGGGCGCTCGACGGCAAGGACTATCTGCTCGGCGGCGAGTTCTCCGCCGCCGACGTCATGATGGGGTTCACACTCATGGCGGCGCGCGCGCTCGGCGTCCTCGACCAGGCGTATCCGCGGCTCGGGCAGTACCTCGCGCGCTTGGAGGCGCGGCCGGCGTTCACAGCGTCGGTGGAGACGTGACCGAGGGATGCGGCGGGCGTGGCGATGCGGCATGCGGGTAATTCGGTGGGCGCGCACCGGCGCGTAGCGCGCGCCCACCTTCTGAATCGGGCGCTGTCGTCGGGACAGCGCCCTCGCGTCGACTGCTAGTTACCGGTCCTCGCGCACTTGTTCTCGCAGCGGTGGAAGAGGAACTGCGCGTGGCGCGCGGCGCGGGCGCCGCTCCTGCCGCGGCCGAGCGCCTTGTTGTAGCTTTGCTGCGCCGTCACCTCGCACTGCTCGGTGCAGGTCGACGGCGGCGCGACGCCGCACTGATCGGTCAGGCACTGCTCGAGCATCGCCTGCGCCTGAGCGTCGCACGTCGCGGTGTCGGTGCCGCCGGCGACGCATGCGTCGTGGGCCTGCTGCGCGACCTCCTTGCACGTGTCCTCGCAGGTCTGCGGCGGCGGCGGGACGCAGTGCTCGTTCACGCATTCTTGCATCGCGGCCGCGCCCGCCGCGGCGCAGTCGTCGGCGGTGCCGCCGTTCGCGAGGCACTTCTCCTGGACGCGGTTCCCGCGGCGGGTGCAGCGGTCCTGACAGCTCGGCTCGGGATCGCCGCAGTGGAGCGTCACGCAATCTTGGAACGACGCCTGCGCCTGCGCCTTGCAGTCGTCCTCCGTTCCACCGGCCGCCATGCAGCGCTGGAAGTCGCCGCGCGCGTGATCCTCGCAGTCGCTTTCGCAGCTCGGCGGCGGAGGCGGCGCGTCGGTGCAGTGCTCGGCGATGCAATTGCGGGCGACGTCGTCGGCCTGCGCGGCACACTGCGCCTCGTCGCCGCCTTCGTCGATGCAGTGCTGCTGGAACTCCTGCGCGGCGGCGTTGCAGCGGTCGGTACAGGTCGGCTGCGGCGGCCCGTCGCTGGGGCAGTTGTTCGTCACGCACGTGTGCGCCGATGCCTCCGCTTGCGCGGCGCAATCCGCCTCGCTGCCGCCATTGGTGACGCAGGTCTGGAACAGCGCTTCCGCGTCGGCTTGGCACTGCTCCTCGCAGCTCGGCGCCGGCGGGGTGCACTCGCTGTCGAGGCACTGCTGAAGGACGTTGGCCGCGAGCGGATCGCATTGATCGGCGGTCATGCCTTCCTCGAGGCAGTGCGCATCCGCTTCGGCCGCGCGCGCCTTGCAGCGGTCCTCGCACGTCGGCTCCGGAATCGGCGCGCATTGGGTCGCGATGCAATGGTCCGAGGCCTCGCTTTGGAGCGCGGAGCACGGATCTTGACCGCCGCCGGCATCGATGCACGCGGCGAACACGTGGCGCGCCATGTTGCTACATGCCCCCTCGCACGAGATCTCGCCGCCGTTGCAGACGGCGGCTTGGCAGGCGTCGAGCGCCGCCTGGTGGATCGTCGCGCACATGTCGGCGGCATCCGGGAACTGCGCGTTACATTCGTCCGCGACGTCGCTCGCGACCGACGTGCAGAGATCCGTGCACGCCGGCGGCGCGTCTGGGCACGCGGCGACGCAGGTCTCGAGACCTTGGATGGCGCTGGCGACGCAATCCTCCTCGCCGCCTCCTTGCTCGCGGCACGCGTGGTAGGCCTCCTCCGCCTGCGCGCCGCACGCCTGGATGCAGGACGACCGATCGGGACCGTCCTCGGCGCGGGCGGGAGCCGTGGCGATCAGAAGGAAGAGCGACGATACGACAAAGACGCTGGCTGCGCGCATATGACCTCCTGGGTCGGTATCGGTTTTCGAGACTTCGGCGGACGGGCTACGCAGCAAGCGTCGTACCCGCGCAATTCGCGCTTCTCGGCAGACCATCCGCGCAGCGGGGCGCGGCAGTCGCCGGCTGCACCCGACGTGCGCGAAAAGGTTCATGTGCGCACAACGGGTGCAGCCGGCGACTGCCGCGCCCCGCCGGGTCGATCGTATGCGGGGTTGCGCATTCGCGTGGGCGATGCGCGCAGCGTCGCTCGGCGACGGTGGCGACGACCGTTACCGACGTGACGGCGGAGCGACGGAATGCGGCGGCGGTTGGTGGATGGATTTCATGCCGTGTGACTCGGCGGAAGCGATCAACCGAAGCGTGACCGGCTGCGTGGCTGCAATTCGGCGCCGAAAGAGTTGACTCTCATCCGCTGCGCGGCGACGATTCGTGGGATGCCGCGTTGGCGTTGGCGGGAGTTGGCGACGGAGTTGAAGAGCGCGACGGACGAGCGGCCGCATCTCGAGCGGTTGCGGGCGCGCGTCGACGTAGCGTGTGCGCAGGAGCAGCTCGAGCGCGAGATCGTGCGCGAGATGGCGGCGGCTCTCGGCCGAACGGCGGAGAAGGTCGCGAGCGCGCTGGCGGAGCTACAGGTGGCTCGGGCGGCGGTCGAGGCGGCGGCGTCCGAGGACGAGCGCACCCGCGCCGTCGCGCGATTCAATGAGCGCCGCTGTGAGGCGCTCTGCGCCCGTCACGAGCTCGTGATTCATCGCGAGGCGATCGGCATCCGGCGCAACGACGTCTTGGAGAGCGTCTATCCGATCCCGGCGCCCCTGGGCGTCGGGCGTCGCTGATCCTGGTGGCGCCGGACGTCAAGCGCTGCTGATCCATGACTCGCTAACCGCTGCGCGACGGCGGGAGAGCACGGCGCAGGATCGCGCAGAGCGTGCGCTGCTCGGCCGGGCTGAGCCGCGCGATCGCCGGCGGCGGGGCGGCCAAGCGGGCGACGAGGCGCGCGCGTACCGCCGCGCCGCGGCGGGTGATCACGACGACGCGCACACGCCGATCGTGCGCGGCGGCGCGCCGCTCGAGGAGGCCGCGGGCCTCGAGCCGATCGACGATGCCGGTCACGTTCGAGGCGTCGCAGGCGAGCGCCTCGGCGACCCGGCGCATCGGCACGGGCTTTCCGGGCTCGAGGTGACGCAGCACGTGACACTGGGCCGCCGAGAGCCGGAGCGCGCCGGCGATCGCCGGTACGCGGCGGCGCTCGGCCAGCAGCAGCTCGAGCACGAGCGACCACGCCTCGCGCGCCCTCATTGGGTTCGCCCTCGTAGGGCTCGCTCTCGTGGGGCGACCGCCTGCTGTCGTGGTGTGCGAACTCGCCGTCCTGCGCGTCACGCCAGCAAAATAGTCGACAGGCTCAATACTTGACAACCTCAAGCATGTGCTTACGTTCGATGGCCATGAGCAAATTGCGACTGATCCCACTCGATGACACGGTCGTATTCCCGAACATGGACGTCACGTTGCCGATCGACGTCGGCGACGCGGAGCAGATCTTCCTCGTGCCGCGGCACGGCCGCGAGTACGCCAACGTCGGCGTGGTGGCGAAGGTCGTCGACCACGTGCGCCTGCCCGGGCGCATTCGGGCAGTCTCGGTCAACGGCTTGCACCGCGGCATCGCGGGCGCGGCGGAGGCCGACGGCGCCGGGCTGCGCGTCGAGGTCGAGGAGCGCCCCGACGTCACCCCGCCGCCCAGTCGTACGCTCGAGATCGAGCGCGAGTATCGCGCCGTCGTCGAGGAGATTCTCGAGCTGCGCGGCGCGGACGACCGCATTCGGGCGTTCGTGCGCTCGATCACCGATCCAGGCGCCCTCGCCGATACGGCCGGATACTCGCCCGATCTGAGCTTCGAGCAGAAGGTCGAGCTCTTGCAGACGCTCGACATCGTCGAGCGTCTCGAGCTCGCGACGCGCTTCCAGCGCGAGCGCCTGGCCGAGCTGCAGGTGCGTAAGCGCATCCGCGAGGACGTCGAGTCGGGTGCGCAGAAGCAGCAGCGCGAGTACTTCCTGCGCAAGCAAATGGACTCGATCCGAAAGGAGCTCGGCGAGGACGAAGAGTCGCTCGCGAGCGAGTACCGAAAGAAGATCGCCGAAGCGGGGATGCCCGAGCCGGCGCGTGAGCAGGCCGAGCGCGAGCTCGCCCGCCTCGAGCGTATGGGCGACCAGACGGGCGAGGCGTCGATGATCCGCACGTACCTCGACTGGCTGATCGCGGTGCCGTGGTCGAAGCGCTCCGAGGAGCGGCTCGATCCGGTGCACGCGCGCGAGGTGCTCGACGCCGATCACGCCGGTCTCGCCGACGTGAAGGCGCGCATCACCGAGTATCTCGCGGTGCGCAAGCTGCGCGCGGAGCGCGGCATGACCGACGACCGCAAGGCGGGCGTGATCCTGACGCTCATCGGACCGCCGGGTACCGGCAAGACGTCGATCGGCGAGTCGATCGCGCGCGCGACCGGCCGCAAGTTCGTCCGCATGTCGCTCGGCGGCGTGCGCGACGAGGCGGAGATCCGCGGCCATCGCCGGACGTACATCGGCGCGCTCCCCGGGCGCCTCGTGCGCGCGCTGCGCGACGCCGGCACCATGAATCCGGTCATCATGCTCGACGAGGTCGACAAGGTCGGCGCCGACTGGCGCGGCGACCCGTCGTCGGCGCTCCTCGAGGTCCTCGATCCGGCGCAGAACCACTCGTTCCGCGACCACTACCTCGACGTCGAGCTCGATCTCTCGCAGGTGCTCTTCGTCGCGACGGCGAATGTCGCCGACACCATCCCCGGTCCGCTGCTCGACCGCATGGAGATCATCCGCTTCGACGGCTACACACTCTCCGAGAAGGTCGCGATCGCGCGCGGCTACCTCTGGCCGCGGCAGATCGAGCGCAACGGACTGCGTCCCGAGGAGGTCGCGATCAGCGACGAGGTCCTTTCGACGATCGTCGTCGAGTACACACGCGAGGCCGGCGTGCGTCAGCTCGAGCGCGAGCTCGGGACGGCGCTCAGGAAGACGGCGACGCGGATCGCCTCGGCAAGTGTCGCGACGCCGGTGCAGATCGACGTCGCGGTCGTGCGCGACGCCCTCGGGCGGCAGAAGTTCTTCCCCGAGGCGGCGGCGCGTACCGCGGTCCCGGGCGTCGCGACCGGTCTCGCGGTCACGGGCACCGGCGGCGACGTCCTCTTCGTCGAGGCCGCCGCGATGGCAGGCAAAGGCGGACTCGTCCTCACCGGCCAGCTCGGCGACGTCATGAAGGAGTCGGCGCGCATCGCACTCACGTACGTGCGCAGCCACGCGCGCGCGCTCGGCATCGACGAGCGCGCGTTCGACGACCGCGAGTTCCACGTCCACGTGCCCGCGGGCGCGATTCCGAAGGACGGCCCGAGCGCGGGCGTGACGATCACGACCGCGATCGCGTCGCTCATGAGCGGACGCCCGGTGAAGCACACCGTCGGCATGACCGGCGAGGTCACGCTGCAGGGAAGAGTGCTGCCGATCGGCGGCATGAAACAGAAGGTGCTCGCCGCGCACGCCGCCGGCCTCACCGACGTGATCCTCCCCGAGCGCAACGCCGCCGATCTCGACGAGGTGCCGCAAGAGGTACGGGAGCGCATGCACTTCCACCCGGTCGCGACGGTAGACGAGGTATTGGCGATCGCGCTAGCGCCCGACGGCGTACTGCTCGCCGCGTGACGCCTACTGGGCCGATTTGCGTCGCCATACTTCGTTGCTCGGTCGCCGGGCGTGCTCGGCGTAGCGCTGCTACGCCTGCGCGCCCGGCTCCCTCGCGCCTCGTCTGGCTCGCAACTCGACCCAGTAGCGCCGCCCAATAGGCGTGTCAGGCGGCGTTCGGCGCGAGGGCGCGCAGGAACTGGTCGGTCAGCTCTGGTGGCACGCCGACGGGGAGATTGAGGAGTGCGGCGTCGACGCCGCACGCGCGCCACTCGGCGAGCCGCTCGCGGCAGTACGATTCGGGTCCGCAGATCGCGATCGCATCGATGAGCTCGTCGCTCACCGCCGCGCCGGCGCGGGCGCGGTCGCCGGCTTGATACAGCTCACGCACGAGGTCGGCGTTCTCGCCGAAACCGTAGCGGCGGAAGAGCGCGTGGTAATACGTCCCCATGCCGCCGATGTAGAACGCGACGAGCGGCTTCACGAGCATCCGTGCCGCGTCGCGGTCGTCGATCGGCACGACCGCCATGAACGGCGCGACCTCCACCCGCGCGCCGCCACGGCCGGCCTCTTCGGCTGCCGCGGCGATCCAGGCGATGCCGTCGCGGAGGTGGCGATGCGGCCAGAACGTCGGAATCCATCCGTCGGCGCTGCGTCCGATCTCCCGCACCGCCTTCTCCTGGAGCGACGCCACGTAGATCGGAATGTCGCGCCGGCATGGCGTCATCTCGAGCTTGAAGTGGCGCGGTTCGAAGAGCGTGCTCATCTCCGGCGCCAGCCGGTCGCCGCGCCAGAGCGCTCTCAGGATCCCGATCGTCTCACGGAGCCGCGTGAGCGGCTTCTCGTACGGCAGGCCATGAAAATTCTCGACGACGAGCTTGCCGCTCGTGCCGAGCCCGAGGATCACCCGCCCTTCCGAGATCTCGTCGAGCGTGGCCGCGCTCATCGCGAGGAGGCCGGGCGAGCGGCTGAAGACATTCGTGATCCCGGTCCCGAGCTTCAGGCGTCGTGTGACGCACGCGATCTCCGCCAGCAGCTGAAACTGCTCGTACCCCCACGCTTCCGGAATCCAAATCGAGTCGTACCCGAGATCCTCCGCCAGCTGCGCGAACCGCAGCACGGCCTTGCGGTCGTATTGCTTCCAAAAAGGAACGATGCCGGTCGTGGCGGCCATGGTGTGCTCCGATCGCGCGCGGGATGTCGTCAGCTACCACGCTCGCGCCGGCGCCGCGAACCGTACGGCTTGACCCGCCGGCACCGGCGCCGTAACTTTCGATTCTTTGTGAAAGGAGGTTCCATGCGTGTAGCAATTGCACTCATCCTGGCGGTGAGCGTGGCGGCGATCGTGAGCGTCGCCGGCGCCGCGGGTCCGGCGGAGAAGGCGTCGACGACGAACTTGACCGGCGCGCCGACGGACGTCATCGCGACCGTCGGGCCGAGGAAGATCACTCGTGGCGAGCTCGAGGACAAGGTGCGCGCGAAGCTGATCGAGCTCGACAATCAGCGATACGAAGCACTCCGCGACGGCGCCGACGAGATGGTCGCCGACGAGCTCGTCAAGCAGGAGGCGAAGGATCGTAACATGACGGTCGACGCGCTCCGGAAGGCCGAGGTCACCGACAAGATCGCGATGCCGACCGACGAGGAGATTCAGAAAGTCTACGACGACAACAAGGCGCAGCTGAAAGGCCAGACGCTCGACCAGGTGAAGCCGCAGATCGTCCAGTACCTCCAGGGGCAGCGCGGGCAGGAGCGGCTCGGGAAGTTCATCGACGAGCTGAAGGCGAAGCACAAGACGACCGTCGCCCTCAAGGCGCCCGTGATCGACGTCGCGACCGCCGGCCGTCCCGAGCGCGGCGGCGGTGTGAAGGCGCCGGTCACGATCATCGAGTTCTCGGATTACCAGTGTCCGTTCTGCAAGCGCGCCGAGGACTCGGTGAACAAAGTGATGACGACCTACGGCGACAAGGTGCGGCTCGTCTATCGCGACTACCCGCTGCCGATGCATTCGATGGCGCGGCCCGCGTCTGAGGCCGCCGCGTGCGCCAACGCGCAGGGCAAGTTCTGGGAGTACCACGCCAAGCTCTTCGACAATCAGACCGCGCTGCAAGAGGACAAGCTCAAGCAGTACGCGAAGGACGTCGGCCTCGACAGCGCGAAGTTCGACGAGTGTCTCGCGAAGAAGCCGCACAAGGAAGCCATCGACAAGGACATCGCCGACGGCAACAAGGTCGGCGTCAACGGCACGCCGGCGTTCTTCATCAATGGACGCATGATCTCCGGCGCGCAGCCGTTCGAGAAGTTCAAGGAGATCATCGACGACGAGATCGCAGCGAAGAAGACCGCCTCGTAGTCGTCCGCCTCTCCCGACGTCGCGGTCCGGTGCAAGACGCGCCGGGCCGCTCTGACGTCACCCCTTCGCTTCCCGCCCCGGGATTCCGGCGGCGGCGATCATCAGTTTCCGACTCGCATTTCGTAAGAACACAGGATTGTGGCAGCCCCCGCGCCGTTCGTACGCTCGCCGTGCTTCGTCGCTTCGCACGTCAGTGTGATCGGAGGACACGTCTATGCGGGTGGGAGTCGGTTTCGCGCGACACGGATGCGCGCTCGCCATGGTGCTCACCCTCGCCGGCATGGCCGATGCGGCCGACTTCACTTGCTATCGCGCCGCGCCGACGCGCGGGGCGGCGCGATTCACGGCGCGTCCGGGTGTCAGCGTGGTCGACGAGTTCGGCTCGTCGACCGTCGGCGTGGCCAAGCCGAAGCTGCTCTGCGCGCCGACGGACGTGAACGGCGACGATCCCGGCGCGCCGAGCCGTCCCGATCACCTCGAGGACTACTTCATCAAGCCGGCGACGCGCTTCACGACGCTCACCCGGCAAACGGTCGTCGACCGCTTCGGCACGTGGACGTTCGACGTGAAGAAGGCCGTCGCGCTCCAGGTGCCGACCGCGAAGAGTCACACGTCGCCGCCGGCGCCGCCCGCGAATCCGTCGATCGATCACTTCCAATGCCATCGCGTGAATCGCTCGAGCGGAACGGCGAAGCTCACACCGATGACGGTCACCGTCACGGACCAGTTCGGATCGATGTCGGTGCAGGTGCGGAAGCCGACGCGGCTCTGTTCCCCCGCCGACAAGAACGGTGAGGACCCCGGCGCCGAGCAGCACGCTGCGCACCTTCTCTGCTACAAGGTCAAACAGGTCAGCCAGCCGCGGTTCGCGACCGTGAGCCCGCTCTTCACCGCGAACCAGTTCGGCTCGGAGACGCTCGACGCGCGACGCCCGTCCGAGCTTTGCGTCTACGCCGTACGGCCGCCCGCCGGCCCGACGCCGACCGTCACGCCGACGCTTGCGTGCCCCGACTGCACGAACGGGACGCCGTCGGGCACGCCGACGCCGGCGGCAACACCGTCGCCGCCGCCGCTCTGCGGCAACGGTACGATCGACGCCGGCGAGCAGTGTGACGGGTCTGCGGCCGGCAGCCCATGTCCGGGGGCGTGCACGCCGCTCTGCCAGTGTCCCGTCTGCGGCGACGGCGTCGTCGATCAGCCGAACGAGGAATGCGACGGCGCCGACGCGCCGACCTGCCCCGGGATGTGTCAGCCGAACTGCGCCTGCCCCGGCGTCTGCGACCCGCTCGATCCGAGCGTCTGTCTCTACCCGTTCCCGAACGACTTCTTCACCGTCGTCGATCCGACGACGCCGACCGGCCGGCGCGTCAACTTCTCGCTCACCGCGATGCCGCGGAACAAGGCCAACGTCCCGATCGATCCGACCGACTACAACCGCGCCGACGGCTTCAGCCCGGGCCAGTCGATCGAGCTGCGCGTCCCCGGGTACGACCCGGTACAGACCGGCGCGGTGCCGATCACCGACATCGAGCGCGCGTTCGATCCCGCGCAGCCGATCGTCGTGATCAACGCGTCGACGTTGCAGCGGCAGCTCATCTGGTCCGAGATCGACTCGAACGCCAGCACTGAGGCGACGCGCGCGCTCTACGTGCGGCCGGCGATCAACTTCGACGAGGGAACGCGCTACATCGTTGCGCTCCGCAACGTGAAGGATGCGACGGGCGCACTCATCGCGCCCAGCGCCGACTTTCTCGCGTACCGCGACGGCACGCCGACCGGCGACGCCGCGAAAGAGGCGCGCCGCGCCCACATGGAGGACGTCTTCGCGACGCTCGCGGCCGCGGGGATCGGGCGCACCGACCTGTATCTCGCGTGGGACTTCACGGTCGCGAGCCGCGACACCCTGAGTAAGCGCGCGCTCGGCATGCGCGACGATGCGCTCGGCCCGAACGGGCTCGGCGACCCGGATCTCGCCGATCTGCAGGTGGCGGGCGCGGCGCCGAGCTTCACGGTCACGAGCGTTGCGAATCTCCCGCCGTGCGGCAACGACGGCTGCGCCGGCGGCGCGCCGCCGGACAATCCGCCGGGCGGGCAGGAGTTCTGCGACGCGCTGCAAACCATCTCGGAGCTGGAGCCGTTCCTCTCCGGCGTCGACTGCAACCTGCTGCCGAACTCGACGCCGACCGAAAGCGATCAGATCGCCCGCCGCGTCGAAGGCACCTTCACCGTGCCCTGCTACCTGTTCCCGGACTGCGAGCCGGGCGGCACGTTCGCGCTCGACGGCTCGGGGAAGCCGATCAAGAACCCGGCCAGCTACACGGCGAACTTCATCTGCAACATCCCACGCTCCGCGTTCAGCAACGGCGACGGGGCGACCGGCACCGCGGTGCCGGCGCGGCCGTCGCTCTACGGGCACGGGCTTCTCGGAACCGCGAGCGAGGTGAACGCCGGCAACGTCCAAGCGATGGCCGACGAGCACAACGTCCTCTTCTGCGCCACTGACTGGGCGGGATTCTCGACCAGCGACGCAGGGACGGTGGTCGCGACGCTGCAGGACGCGTCGAACTTCCCGAAGATGGTCGACCGCATGCAGGAGGGATTCCTCGACTTCATCTTCCTCGGGCGGCTCTTGCTGCATCCGAACGGGTTCGCCGGCAACGCGGCTTTTCAGGACGCGGCGGGCCACTCGCTGATCGACGCCTCGCATCTCTACTACGACGGCAACAGCCAGGGCGGAATCATGGGCGGCGCGCTCACCGCCCTCGCCCCCGACTTCAATCGCAGCGTCCTCGGCGTGCCGGGGATGAACTACTCGACGCTCCTCCAGCGCAGCGTCGACTTCACCGCGTATGCCGAAGGGAAGCTCCTCGGCGCGGTGAGCGACAGCCTCGCCGACGTCGACACGCCCTTCGGGCTCTATGACAACTATCCGAACGAGCTCGAGCGCCCGCTGCTGTTCGCGCTGCTGCAGATGCTCTGGGACCGCGGCGAGGCGAACGGCTACGCGCGCCACATCACCACCGATCCGCTGCCGAACACGCCGGCGCACACGGTGCTGCTGCACGAGGCGTTCGGCGACCATCAGGTGGCGAACATCACGACCGAGGTCGAGACGCGCACGATCGGCGGCAGCATCTACCAGCCGGCGCTCGCGCCCGGCCGCCACTCCGACGTGAACCCGTACTTCGGCATCCCCGCGATCCCGAGCTTCCCCTTCGCCGGCTCGGCGCTCGTCGTCTGGGACGCCGGCACGCCGACGCCGCCGACGACGAACACGCCGAACTTCGCCGGCAGCGATCCGCACGGGAAGCCGCGTAGCGAGCCGGCCGCGCGCCAGCAGAAGTCGGAATTCTTGAAACCGAACGGCGGCGTCATCGACGTCTGCGGCGGCGCGCCTTGTCTCGCGCCGTGAAAGCCGGGACCAAGACGATGCGATGCAAGCGGCGACGTGGGGCGGCCCCCACCTCCACGAAAGGACCAACGAACATGCGGCACCTCATTTTCATCGTCAGTGCGTTCATCATTACAGCGATCGCGCCTGCGGCGACCGTCCACGCGCAGGCGACGGCGGCACGCGAGGTCGAGCCAGTGATCGTCAAGGGCGCCAAGCTCGGCAGCTGGTCTGGGCCCGCCGCGGACATCGTCTGCAAACCGTATCCGTCGGGGGCGACGTCGCCGTTTCCGACGTCGCTGACCGGCGGCCGCGACGCGCACAACGGCACCTTCATCACCCCGCCCGCGACCGGTATCCCCGTGAACGAGATCGCCGCGTATCGCTGGGACGGTACGCAGTTCGTCGAGATCCCGGTGCAGGTCGACGAGATGTACCCGTACTGTCTCTCGAACCCGAACTCGAGCTTTGCGATCTACTCCGGCACAGACAAAGAGCTGACGTACGCCTATGACGTCGAGGCGTGGAAGAAGGTCGACGGCCTCTGCACGTCGTCGTACGTGCCCGGCGACTTTCCGATCCCCGATCCCGTTGCCGGCCTCGACGACGACGACGAGGTCGTGTTCATGGCGAGCGACGCCGGATCGCAAGCGCCGCTCGGCGCGCCGTACCCCGTGGGGACGATCGACAAGCAGGCGATCGCGATCGTCGATCCGCTCAATCCGGCGAACGTGAAGTTCGTGTACCTCGTTCGGAAGAGCGGCGGGTCGTCGTTCAACGCGACGAACGGCTACGTCTCGTACGTGCGCGACGCCGACGCCGATCAGTGGATCGACCGCTTCAGCTTCCAGCCGACCGATCCCGAGAAGCTCGGCACCAGCAACACCGGCTACGGGCCGAATCTCCACGGTACCGTGTGCGATCCCGACGGCACCGTCCGCCAATCGACCGACCGCTTCGTGCGCGACGGCGTCACCGTCAGCACGGCCGCATACGAGTGGCACGCGAGTGGCCGCTGGATGGTGCGCGAGATGCACGTCGCGAAGCCGGGTCAGCCGAGCGTGTACGGCCCCGACCTGATCGACCGCTGGAAAGGGCGCGCGTTCCAGCAGAGTCCCGACTCCAACATCTCGCTCGTCGGCTTCGAGGACGAGCAGGTGAACTGGGAGGCGAACTCGGCGCTCCTCGGTGAGCGCATGGGCGCGGTGCGCGCGATCCGCGAGATCTGGGGCGCCGACTCGGGGACGAACGTCACCAAGACCGAGAGCTTCTACCGCGACGAGGTCACGTACCACTACCACGCAAATACTACGACATCCTCAAGCCCGACGGGGTCGACATCGACGGCGTCAACGACGACCAGGGGAACGTCGACGGCGCCGACGGGCAGTCGTTCTTCTTCGACGCCCCCGATCCGACCTTCAACCTGCCGTCGGCGGTGCTCAACTGGGAGGAGGTCTCGGGCCGCGACGACTTCGGATCGCTCGTCTACATCGTCGAGATCAAGGGCGCGACGACGGTCGTGCACCCGGCCGTCGTGCCCTACTACCGCGACGACAGCTGTCTCGACGACGGCACCGGCGACGCGCCGGTGTCGCGGCCGTGGCCGGGCGAGGCGAGCAGTGATCAGCGCGTGATGGATGGCTACTGCGCCGAGAACGGCAAGCCGGCCGGCTGCCACGTCTGCCGCCTCAGCTCCGATCCCGGTCCGTGCGACGTCGACTGCAAGCTCGGACAGACGCAAGGTGCGTACGGCGCCCACGGCATCCATTACTTCTTCACCACCGACAGCGACAATCTCGCGTCGCCCGAGGTGCTGACGGAGATCGACGCCCAGCAGTGGCAATTCGCCGTTCCGACCGAGCAGCCGACGAACGTCGGCGACGCGCACGGCAACGTCGTGAAGACCCCGCTGCAGACAACCGCGATCCAGATCGGGCTCCTGCCGAACGCCCCGCCGGCGGCCGGCGATCAGTCGGTGAACACCGACGAGGACGCGCCGGTCGACATCGTGCTGAGCGGCCTCGACCTCGACACCTGCGACCTGACGTTCTCGATCGTCACCCCGCCCGCGAACGGCAGCCTCTCGCCGATCACCGACCACGCCTGCATGCTCGGGACGCCGAACTCCGACACCGCGACCGTGACGTATACGCCGGCGACCGGCTTCTCGGGCTCCGACAGCTTCACGTACAAGGCGAACGACGGATCCAACGACTCGAACGTCGCGACCGTGTCGATCAACGTTCGCAGCCTGGCGACGCCAACCCCGACCGCAACCGCGACGCCGACACCCACGCAGACGCCGACCGCGACGGTGACCGTCACGGCCACGCCGCCGCCGGGCGCGACCGCGACGGTGACGACGACACCCGGTCCAGGGGCGACTGTGACCGTCACGTCGACGCCCATTCCGACGGCGACCCTCACGGCCACGCCAACGGTCGAGCCGACGCCGCCCCCGGGGTGCGGCGCGACCATCTGCGGCTCGGTGCCGATCAGCGGCTGCCGCAAGCAGGTCGAGCCGCAGAAGGGCTCACTCGTCATGAAGAACAAGACGCCCGACGACCGCGACCGCTTCGTCTGGAAGTTCGCGAAGGGCGATGTCACGCCGAAAGCCGATTTCGGCGATCCGCTGACGACGACCGGCTACGAGATCTGCGTCTACGATGGCAACGACGACCTCGTGACGCGCGCCTGCGCGCCGGCCGCAGACGTCTGCGACGGCGCACAGCCGTGCTGGAAGGAGACGGCGCACGGCTTCAAGTACCGCAACGACGACGTTGGCGCCGGCGGCGGGCGCACGAATGGCCTCTCGATCGCGCTCAAGGAGGGACTCGCGGCCGGTAAGACGACGATCATCGTGAGCGGCAAAGGGCTCACGCCCGCGTTGCCGTCGTTGCCAATCGCGCAGCCGGTGACCGTCCAGCTCGTGAACGGCGGGAACGTGTGCTGGGAGGCGACGTACAGCGCGCCGGCGGCGCACGACGACGCGGCCGGATTCAAGGACAAGGGCGACTGAGCGGCGGCGCTGAAGACGAAGAGCGTGGCGTCGTGGGCCGGCGACGGCGTTCTTCGTCTTCTCGCCGCCGCGCATTCGCGCGGCGAGCGATCTCGGGGGTTGTTAGCTACGCGAGCTCGCGCACGACCGTTTCGCGGAACACCGCGAGTGCGCGGTCGCGGTAGGCGTTGCGGACCTCATTCAGCCAGATCCAGTCGGTGAGCGCGGCGCGCTGCGTGCGGACGGCTCTCAGTCTTCCGCTCCGAAGATACGGCGCGGCAACGGTTCTCGGCAGGACGCCCGCGCCGGCGTGATTCAGTAGTAAGTCCAGTACCAGATCGGTCGTGGCGGCCCAGATCGCGACTGTCGGTTTCGGGGCGCGGCGGCCGTAGTGGTGTGCGAGCCAGCGCTCGATGAGCGGGTCGCTTTGGTAGTAGTCGACCACCGGGGTGCGGGCGAGGGCGTCGACGGTGAAGCCGCGGCGGAAGAAGCGGCGGGTGGCGACGAGGAGGAGCGCTTCCTCGAAGAGCTGCGTGGAGGTGAGCGCGGCATGCGTGTCGCTCCGCGGGCGCAACGCAAAGGCGAAGTCGAGGCGACCGCGGAGGAGGCGGGCGCTCAGGTCCTCTTGCGGGGCGTAGACGATGCGCAGCTCGACGTGCGGGTGATCGGCGCGAAAGCGCGTGAGAAACGTCGCGAGCCGGAGCCGCGGGAAGCCGAGATAGACGCCGACGCGCACGCTGCCGCGCACGTCGCCCGCATCCTGCCGCAGCGTATCGACGGTGCGTTGCAACGCTGCGTGGTGCCCGCGTACGTCGGCATGGAGCAACTGCCCGCCGCGCGTCAGCACGAGGCGCTTGCCGATACGATCGAAGAGCTTCACGCCGAGCGCGTCCTCGAGCGCGGTGACACTCTGGCTCACCGCCGACGGCGTCCGCCCCAGCTCGGCCGCCGCCCGACTGACGCCGCCGTGCTCGGCGACGGCGGCGAAGACGTGCAGCTTGTTGAGGTCGAGCTCTTTCAGCAGCATCGAACATAATACTTAGGAGGTTTAATTTTACTAATCAACGTGCGAACCGCTACAGTCCCCGTCGTGAACGTCGGTCTCGAGTCCTACCGCGCGCTGCTGCGGCGCAATGATCCGGAGGTGTTCGCGGCGATCGCGGGCGAGGAGCAGCGGCAGCAGAGCGGCATCGAGCTGATCCCGTCCGAGAACTACACGTACCCGGAGGTCCTGGCGGCGCTCGGCTCCGTACTGACCAACAAGTACTCCGAGGGCTACCCCGGCCGCCGCTACTACGGCGGACAACGGTACACGGACGCAATCGAGGAGATCGCCTGCGCCCGCGCTCGGGCGCTCTTCCGCTGCGACCACGCCAACGTCCAGCCGCTCTCCGGCTCGCCGATGAACCAGGCCGTCTACTTCGCGTTCCTGCGACCGGGCGACACCGTATTGGCGATGGACCTCTCGCACGGCGGACACCTGACGCACGGCGCACCGGTGTCGCACATGGGCCGCGTCTTCCGTTTCGTCCGCTATCGCACAGTTCCGGACGAGGCCGGGCGCATCGACTTCGACGAGGTGCGGCGGCTGGCACGGGAGACGCGGCCGAAGATCGTTCTCTGCGGCTACACGTCGTACCCGCGCGACTACGACTACGCCGGCTTCAAGGCGATCGCCGACGAGGTCGGCGCGCTGACCATGGCCGACATCTCCCACGTCGGCGGCCTCGTCGCCGCCGGCGTGCTGCAGAACCCGTTCGACTTCGGCTTCGACGTCGTCACCACGACGACGCATAAGACACTGCGCGGGCCGCGCGCCGGCATGATTCTCTGCCGCCGCGCGCACGCCGCGACGATCGACCAGTCGGTCTTTCCCGGCCTCCAGGGCGGGCCGCACATGAACACGATCGCCGCCGTCGCGGTGACGCTGAAAAAAGCGCAAGAGCCGGCGTTCGCCGCCTACGCGCGGCAAGTGCTGCGGAACGCGCGCGTGCTCGCCGACACGCTTCTCGCGCGCGGCGGCGTGCTCGTGACCGGCGGCACCGACAACCACATGCTCGTGCTCGACACCGTCGCGACCGCGGGGATCGACGGCCGCGCCGCCGAGCAGCGCCTCGACGCCGTCGGCATCACGACGAACAAGCAGATCATCCCCGACGACCCGAACCCGCCGCTCCGCCCGAGCGGCGTCCGCCTCGGCACGCCTGCAGCAACGACCCGCGGCATGCGCGAGCCCGAGATGCGCC
Organism: Deltaproteobacteria bacterium; assembly: GCA_005879405.1. GTDB lineage: Bacteria > Desulfobacterota > Binatia > UTPRO1 > UTPRO1 > DP-19. The sequence continues at coordinate 3,267 of VBKW01000121.1, read as the reverse complement.
GGCTCGGCGGATGGATCGCCGACACCGTATGCGACGGCGGTGACGCGGCGGTGCTGGAACGCCGCCGTTGCGACGTCGCCGCGCTCTGCGAGCGGTTTCCGGTTCCGGGCCTATGACGCGTCAAGCGCGTCGGCGGCCGGACTGCGTCATGTTGCGGGCAAGACGACGCGCGGCAGGGTCACGCAATCGCGAACACCCGCACCGGTTCGCGCCGCCCGCGGAGCGTCACCGCGTCGCGCTGCGCGACGGTGCAATGCACGCCGCCGGTGGACGCCAGTTCGTACGCAGTCTCGGACACGAGCACGGCGTGCTCCGACTCTTTACACAGCTGCTGCAGGCGCGCGGCGACGTTCACCGTGTCGCCGATCACCGTGTACTCGTGGCGGTCCTCGGCACCGATGCGCCCGGCGAGCACCTCGCCGGCATGCACGCCGACGCTCACGACGAGCGGCGCCTTCCCGGCCGCGGTGCGCGCCGCGTTCAAATCGGCGAGCCGTTCGCGCATCCCGAGCGCGCAGCGCATCGCCGCCGCGGCGCCCGTCGCCCCCGCGTCCTCACGCTCCTCGAGCAAGCCGAAGATCACCAGCAGCGCATCGCCGATGAACTTGTCGACGTAGCCGCCGCAGCTCCGCACCCACGCGGTCATGAGCGAGAAGAACTCGTTCAGCGTGGCGACGACCTCCGCCGGCGGGGTGCGCTCGGCGAGCGCGGTGAAGCCGCGGAGGTCGCAGAAGACGACGGTCGCGTGCCGTAGCTCGCCGCCGAGGCCGACGTCGCCGGCGAGCAGCCGGTCGCGCACCGCCGGCTCCACGATGCGTCCGAAGGTGCGCAGGATGCGCTCGCGATCCTGCAGCGTCTCGACGAGCGCGTTCACGCCGTTCTCGAGCAGGCCGACCTCGTCCGTCGCGTCGACGCGCACCCGCACGTCGAGGTCGCCGCCGCGCACGCGCCGGAGCGCGTCGGCGACGCAGGCGAGCGGCCGTGTCAGCGTTTGTGCGAGCACCAGCGTGAGGAAGATCCCGAGCGCGACGAACACGGCGAAGACGAGCGTGCCGGCGGTCGCGAGCTCCGTGATCACCCGGGCGGGATCCTCGCTGCCGGCGTGCAGCCGCATGAGCTCGGCGCGCAGAAGACCGAGCATCGTGAAGAGCGGCGTGAAGGCGATCGCGACGAGGAAGACGAGCAGCCGCCCGCGCACGCCGAGGACGAGCGCCGCCGGCGCGTCGGCGAGCCGGCCGTCGGGAAAGACGCGCGGCACGACGAGCGTCCGGAAGAGCCAGTCGAGCAAGAGATAGGTCGTCGCGCTCGCGAGGAAGCCGTTCACGAGGGGCGAGTACACGTGCTGCGAGAGGAGGTCCGTCGACCACGTGCCGTCGCGGATCACCGTGATCGTCGGCATGAGGACGATGCCGATCAGCCACGGGATGAAGCCCATCGTCGCGACGGCGAGCGGCGCCGCGAGCGCCCGCCGCTGGACGACCGCCGGCGCGGGCGCCGGGGTGCCGGCGCGAAAGTACGCGATCACCGGCCACAGGTAGACGAGGATCGTGCTCGTCGCGAGCACGTACGCGATCGGCGACCAATACGGCAGGATCGCGAGGTCGCGCGTGCGGACCGCCATCGCGAACGGGCTCACGCCGCGCATGAGATCGATCGTGAGCCGCGTCGTCCAGCCGGCGAGCATGTTGGCGGTGAAGGCGATCACGAAGAGAAGGACGAGCCAGGCCGGCACGCCGCCGGCGCTCGATCGCACCGCGGGCTCGCCGCGGGCCGCACGACGATCGGTGCCGGCGCCGGCGCCGGCGGGCGCGGGCAGCACGCGCTCGACGGTCGCGCCGGCTGCCGGCGACACGTCCTCCGCGCTGGCGCCGCGCGTGCTCACCGCAGCCGCCGCTTGAACCAGTCGAGCGCGGCCGGTCCCTTTGGACGCGCGTGCGCGTGCCAGTGATCGGGGATGTTGCGACGGTGGTCGTCGACGAAGAACTCGGCGAAGTGCGTACCGGCGACGCGTTCGAGCATCGCGATCATTTGCGTCACGTCGTCGGCCGGCGGCGCGGTGCCGTGCGCGCGCCAGACGACCATCGGCACCGCGCAGAGCTCACAGTCGGCGATCCAACAGACGCCATCCTCGTGGTGCCACGTCGTGAGCCGCGCCGCCGCGCAGAGATCACACGTGCGCGTGATCACGCGCGTCGTCCGCGGCCGTCCCGCGCATCGGCGGCGCGGGGCGACGCCTTCGACGCGTGGGCGTCGATCGCGTCGATGATGCGCGGCCACGCGCCGCGCGGCAGGTCGTGACCCATGCCCTCGATGATCAGCAGCTCCGCGCCCGGGATCGCCGCGGCGGTGTCGCGCCCGCCTTCGATGCGCGCCAACGGATCCGCGTCGCCGTGGATGACGAGCGTCGGCGTCGTCACGCTCCGCAACGCCTCCTTGCGGTTGCCGCTGGCGATGATCGCGACCAGCTGCCGTGCCACGCCGGCCGGGTGGAACGCGCGGTCGAACGAGCGGCCGGCGCGCCGCCGTATCCGCTCCTCGTCGAACGGGAATCCGGGGCTGCCGATCACGCGCCAGCTCGCGACCGAGCGCTCGACGTAGGCCTCACGCTCCGACGGCACCGGCGTCATCAGGACACGCATCGCGTCCGGCGTCGCCGGCGGTACCTCGGGGTTCCCCGTCGTCGACATGATCGAGGTCAACGTGAGCAGGCGCTCCGGGTGCCGGATCGCGAGCGTCTGCGCGATCATCCCGCCCATCGACGCGCCGACGACGTGGGCGCGCTCGAGACCGAGCGCCGCCATCAGGTACACGGTGTCGTCGGCCATCTCGGCGAGCGTGTACGGCGCATCGACGGGCTGGTTCGTCATCGACCGCTGGATCGCCGTCCACACGTTCGGCACGTCGGCGTCGTCGAGGTGCGTCGAGAGGCCGATGTCGCGGTTGTCGAAGCGCACGACGAAGAAATCGCGCGCCGCGAGCGCTTCGCAAAAGTCCTCGTCCCAGAGGACCATCTGCGCGCCGAGGCCCATGATCAGCACCAGAGGCCGCGCCGACGACCGTCCGAAGGTCTCGTACTCGAGCTCGATCCCGTTGGCCTGTGCGCGTGGCATGGCGTTGAATCTTCGCGAGGACGCCGCGCAGGGTCAAGCGAGCTTCAGCTTCTCGCGCTGCCGCCGCCGCGCGGCGCGGCTCTCGTCGGTGATCCAGACCGACATCGTACGCAGCGCGTCCTCCGGCGTCTCGGCGCGGATGCGCGCCGCGGCCGCC